>DASUFX010000403.1:0-19752 GCA_036274355.1 Kofleriaceae bacterium
CGCACGCATGGCCATCTGCAGCGCGCGGCGGTGATAGCGATCGTGAACGAGCACGCGCCGGGTCGCGGTGACGAGCGCAGGTCCGTCGTACGCGAGCTCGTGCACGTGCCACAGCGCTTCGAGTTGTGTCCACCACGGATCGGTGCTCGTCGCGAGCAGCCGCACGAGCACGTCGGCGTGCGAGCTCGAGCCAGCCTTGCGCCGCTTTTCGAGCACGGCCGCGACGAGCGAGGTGCCAGTCGTCTGCTCGGGAATGCGCGCGAGCGTCGCCATCACCGTTTCGTCGTCGAGCAATCCGCGATCGAGCCCCCACACGATCTGGAGGCCATGACCAAGTGATTCCGTCGCCGGCGCGATCTCGAGTGCGCGCAAACACGCCGCAGGAATCTGCTCGGCCGTGAGCTCGAACGCACCGTAGCTCTGTGCGAGCGCACGCCGCGCACGAAAGTCTGGGACGATCGGCAGGTCACCGGCGAGCGGCAACTGGCCGAGCCGCGCGATGAACGCGCGGAGCAGCGGATTGTCCGACGTGCCGGCCGCGATCAACACGCGCTGGCGACGTTCGTGATCGGCGAGCGCAGTCGTATGGAGAAGCCAGTAGATCGCGAGGTGCGGATCGTCGGCAAGCTCCTTCATCTCCGCGGCGAATGTCGTGTAGAGCGCGTCGCGGGTCGGGAACGCCTGGCGAAACCGGCCGAGGCTGTTGCGTACGAGATGATCCGTAGTCTGGGTTGGCGTGCCGTCCTGGAGGAGCGGTTGCGCGTAGAACCAGACAAGCCACTGATAGCGCTCGCACAACTGAGGCGTGGTCACGCGGCGGCGATGCTTGGCCTCCTTGGCCGTGCGGTTTGCGGCCATATCGGAGAGGTTATTGAAGCGCAGCGAGAGCTCGCGCGTTTCGTGGTCCTGCCACCAGAGTTGCCCGCTGTCGCGTAGATCGATCAGCGTGTAATCGTCGCCTTCGTCGTCGAGAATCACGAATCCCGACAGCGTCTTGTCGATGCCGCCGAAATACGCCTGATTGATCGCGAGGTGCGCGTCGACGAGGTCCGTGATCGTGCGATCGGTCAGGTGGTCGCGCGCAGCGGCTGCCACCTCTTTGTTCACCGTCACCCCGTAGAAGCGCGTTGCCCACCCGGGCTCGACCGCTTGCATCGGCTGACAACGTTACCCCAAGCCGACGGCGAGGGAGTAGTTTCACTAGTGATGGGTTTGGCGCCGGAGGACTGGGAAGAACATACCGAGATCGTCCCGCGGGTCGTACTCGCGCGGCGACGGCGCGCGGTCACGTTCCTCGCGTTCGCCGCGTTCGCGTTCAGTGTGGGCGCAGCGTCGTTCGTGATCCCGAAGAAGCGCCGCGTCGAGCAAGCGACGAAAGACGCGATCACCGCCGACGCCCAGAAGCTCGCGGTCAACCTACATGCCGCGTTCAACCAGACGCAAGATCGCGCCGAGGGGTTTGCCGGCACGCCGGTGCTCGAAGCCGGCATCCTCACGGACGCCGCGACGGTCGCCGACATCGTCAAGACCGAATATCGGCTGAAGACCCGGCCAGGCGAGACGCTCGAGCTGTTCCAGCTCAAGGGCGAGACCATCACCCCGCTCGTGCGCGTGCCGGCGGATGCGGCGCCGATCGCATACGTCAAAGGCAAGCGGACGCGGATCGAGAACCGCAAAGGTCTCGCCGTCGTCGTCAGCGCCGAGGTTGCTCCGTACAACAGCACGACGGACCTCTCGGGCCAGCTCGCCGTCGCAGCAGCGGTCGACCTATCGCAACTCCCGCTCTCGGCGCACAGCGTCGAAGCCAACCTGGTCGGCGCAGGACCGCCGATTCCGCTCGTCGCCAAGCGTGGCACCGGTGATTCACTGACGGTCCCGGTTCCCCTCGACGCAAAGTGGGAGCTCGGCCAGCTGTCGCTACATGCCGTGCCGGTGATGTCGCCGTACCTGGCAGGCTGGGTGCTCCCGCTTCGCTACGGCGCACTCGGTCTGGGCATCGCGTTCTTGTGCACGTTCCTCGTCGCTTTCCGCGGCGCATTGCGACGGTAGCCAGGGCGGCTTTGCTAGGCTCGCCGTCGTGCGGGTGATCGAACAGGCACGCCTGTGGTTTCGCGAAGGCAATTCCGACAAGGTGTACGAGATCGATCTCGTCGAAGTCGCGGCCGGCCAGCACGTCGTCAACTTCCGCTACGGACGCCGCGGCGGCCCGCTCAAGGACGGCACGAAGACGCCGCTGCCACTCTCGCTCGATAAAGCGCGCGGCGTTTACAAAAAGCTCGTCGACGAGAAGGTCGCCGGCGGGTACCAGACCGGCCCGGTCACCGCTGCACCTGCACCGGCGCCGGTCGCGAGCGGCTCGCCGTATCGGTCACCACCGGTCGTCCACACGCCGAGCGTCGCCCAGCAGTTGATCGGCAAGCTCCGCATGGGCGCGCGCAGCCCGTCGCCGCTCGGGCCGGTGATGTGGCGCGTCGCCGACCTCGATCTCACCGAAGCCGAGCCGGTCGTGCTCGAGCTGCTCGCGTCGCAATTCGTGCCGACGGAGCTCGAGCCGAATGCCTGGCGACACTTGCTCGTCGCCGCGCTCGCGCGCATGGGCTCGGCGGCCGCCGTCACCCCGCTCGCGAATCTGATCACCGACGCGCGCACGCCGCGTCACCTCGTCGACGTGGCGCGCATCGCGATCGCGCGCATCGATCCGGTACGTTCGAAGGAAATCGCGCTGCAGCGCCTGCCGCAGAATCTGTCCGCGCTCTACACGCGCGGCGATGGTCCCGCGCTCGCGCGCGCCGTCGAGGAAGCGCTGACCAGCGACCCGATGAAGGTGCGCGATCCGATCGTCGCGCTGTATGCGATCAACGACGCGGTCGCGCGTCCGGCCGTGCTCGCAGTCGCGCGGGTCGCCCGGCTGTCGAACGTCGAGGCCGCGATCGTGCGCACGCTATTCCGGCTCGCCGAGATTCGCCGCGACGGCGAGCTCTACGCGCTGATCGCCCGCCGCATCGACGCGCACCGCGGTCACACGCGGCCGTTCTCCCCGCTCACGCGCAATTACCTGCGCCGCCGTGTTGCCCGCTACCTGCGCCGGCTCGGCCACGTCGAGTCAGCGGACTACGTGCCGATGGCCGCCGCGATCCTGCTCGGCTACGAAGACGACGACACGCCCGATCCGAAGCGTGGTGTGTTCAACCACACGTACGATCGCTACGCCGCGTATCACGCGTTCAACCAGATCCTGTTCACGCACAGCTCGCGCTACGAGAAGAGCCATCACGAGCTGAGCGTGTGGCGCGTCAAGGGCCGGTATCGCCCGGGTGATCCGCCGCCGCCCGAGCGCGAGGAAGCGTTCCCCGCGCTGTGGGATCGCGCACCCGCGACGCTGTGGGAGCTCATCCTGAAGAGTGGAGCGACGCCGGTGCTCGAGTTCGCAACCCGCGCGTTGCGCGCGAACCACGCGTTCACGCAAGCGCTGCGCGACGACCAGCTCGCGCTCGTGATGTCGAGTGGACACTTGATCGCGCAGCGGTTCGCCTTCGACATCGCACGCCAGCGGTCGCTCAACGTCACGCTCGCGCGCGGCGCGCTGTCGAGCGACTTGCCCGAGGCGCACAACTGGGTCGTCACCTGGATCGACGCGAACCCCGAAGCGACGGTCGGCGATCCGGACATGCTCGCGATGATCGTGACCGGCAAGACCCAGGCGGTACGCGAGGCAACGCTGCGCCTGCTCCGTGCGCGCCCGATCGCCGACGACATCGCGCGCAGTGCAAGCGTACGCGCGATCGCGATCCTGCTCGGCCTCGGCGATACGCCGGCGAACGCGGAGCGCGCATCGGGTGCCGTCGCGACGCTGCTCAGGTCATTCGAGGCGCAGCTGCGCGAAGTCAGCGCCGAGGTGCTACGCGACATGTTGAAGCACCCGCTTGCCGCGCTCGGCGAGCTCGCCGGTGAGCTCGTGCTGCGCCACGCGCATCGCGACACGCTGCCGGTCGACCTGATCGAGACGATGCTCGCGTCGAAGTTCGCGACCGTGCGCACGCTCGGCGGCCGCGTGCTCGCAGCGACGCCGCCCGAGGTCGCGAAGGACGATCTCGAGGCACTCGTCATGTTCGCGACGAGCGGCAACGCGGAGCTGCGTGAAGCGACACGCACGCTGCTCGGCGAGGTCGCGAAGCGGTACCCCGACGTCGGCCGCACGCTCGCCGATCGCCTGATCGACGCGCTGCTCAAGACGCAGCCGCCCGGCGCGCCCGCGCATATCGTCACGCTGCTCAAGGCAGAGCTCGCGCCGGTGCTGCCGCAGAAACCTGCGCAGACGATCCTGCGCCTGATCGGTGCGCTGTCGCCGCACGCGCGCGATGCCGGCGGGCTGCTGTTGCATCAGCTCGCGCCCGATGACATCGGCCTCGACGACATCGCGCGGCTCGCGAGCCACGAGAACCTGTCGGTCCGCCAGGGTGCGTGGGCACTCGCCCGCGCCTCGGTGTCGCGCTATCGGATCGCGCCAGTCGCGCTCGCGAAGCTGCTCGATTCCGACTGGGAAGACACCCGCCAGTTCGCGATCGGCTTCATCCGCGACGACATCGGCGGCGACAAGCTGTCGGCGGACGCGATCATCACGATCTGCGATTCGATTCGCCCCGAAGTCCAGGACCTCGGCAAATCGCTCCTGCACCAGCAGTTCCGCGAGGCCGATGCGCCGCGCTATCTCGAGCGGCTCGCCGAGCACCCGTCGACGAATCTCCAGCTGCTCGTGTCGACGCTGCTCGATCGGGCTTTTGATTTCGGGACCGACATCCAGAAGCTGCAGATCCTGGTGCCGTACTTCGCGACCGTGCTGTCGCAAGTCAATCGCGGCCGCGTCGCGAAGGAGCGCGTGCTCGCGCTGCTCCGCCGCGAAGCCGCGAAGAGCCACGAGGCGGCAGCGGTGCTCGCGCCGCTGCTCGATCGCCAGAGCGCCACCGCCGCGATCACGCAGAAGCATCCGATCATCGCGACGATGGTCGACGTCCATCACCTCTATCCCGACGTGCCGCTGCCGATCAGCATCATCGTCCCCGCGCCCCCGGCAAAGCCGGGAGCGCTCCATTCCCGGCCGAAGGGAGCCTCGTAATGCTGTTCGAGCATCGGTACTCGGGCTCGTCCGCGGTACGCCAGGATCAAGACGCGACCGGCATGAGCTTCGCGCCCGACACGCTGCGCGAACCGACGTACTTCCGCGGCAAGCTCACGCGTCAGATCGAGTTCCGCGAGGCGATCAGCGCGCTGCACGACGTCGTCACCAGTGACCTGCGGTTCATTCCGAAGGACCGCACCGCGTATCTGCAGTGGCGCGAGCAGCAGAGTTACATCGATCTCGCCGCAGTAAGCTCGCGCCAGGTCCAGCTCGCCGCCGACATCACGAAGGCACAGCAAGAGCTGTCCGCGCTCGAGCACGCGGCGTCCCATCGCCGCAGCGGCTTCTACAAGGCGCGCCAGAAGTACTTCGACTACCTCTACAACCGCGACCGCGAGATGTGGTTCAAGCTCGATCCGGTCATCACGGTCCACCCGGACCAGGTGTTCTTCGAGTGTTTCTCGAAGGACGAGTCGAGCTACGGCCGGCTCGCCGCTTCGTACAACGTGTTCGAAGAGCTCGGCGAGCGCGCGAACGGCACGACGAACATCGACTACAGCGAGAAGCTGTACGGCGAGTTCCAGAAGATCCGCAGCTACAAGACGACGACGCTCGACGTCGATCCGGGCGGCTTCAACGTGAAGACGTCGATGGAGGAGCAGTACCGCGAGGTCAAGATCGACCTGCCCGACTCGTGGGTGCGCGGCTTCCTCCAGGTCAGCTCCGCGGCGACGCTGCCCGGCAACGTCGTCGAGCTGCATCCGATGGATGTCTACAACCTCTGCCACGTGTTGCGCCGGAACAAGGAGCTGTTCGGGCCGCGCTCGCTGCGCTTCAAGCTCACGCCCGGCGCGCCGGTCGAGATCGTCGTCGAGCCGTGGAACCACGTCGTCAAGTGTCCGCGTTCGCGGCAGACTGACGGCACCGCGACCGAGATCCGCGTGTGGGGTCGCCGCCGTCTGTTCATCCTCGAGCGGCTACTGCCGCGCGCGAAGCGCGTGCGCGTGTTCCTGCTCGGCACCGGTCTCCCCACGTTCTGGGTCGTCGATCTCGGCGAGCTGTCGTTCACGCTCGGGCTCTCGGGCTGGACGCAGAACAACTGGTCCGAGGCCGGCAACTTCGATCTGATGGCCGCGCGCGAAGAGGTCGACAACATCACGCAGCAGCGAGTGTTCAACGAGCTCGGCAAGGTGTGGCTCGCCACGCCCGAGGAGCTCGCGAAGACCACCGGGCTCGCGACGCCCGTCGTCGCGTCCGCGCTCGCGGGCTGGGTCCAGGCCGGCCGCGCGATCTTCGATCTCGATCGCGGCGTCTATCGCAAGCGCGAGCTGACCCGCGAGCCGCTGCCGATGGACAAGCTGCGCTTCGCGAACGAGCGCGAGGAATCCGCGGCGCAGATGCTCCACCGCGCGAAGATCGCCGTCGACAAGGCCGACACTTCCGACGGTGGGCTCGCGCTCGCGGGCCGCATCCACGACTACAGCAAGCTGTACGGTGTCGCGCTCACGTTCGATGCCGACCGCCGCCTCGTGCAGGGCGAGTGCAGCTGCGACTTTTTCATTCGCAACCGTCTGCACCGCGGGCCGTGCGAGCACATGCTCGCGCTACGCGCCGCGCATCGCCGTGGCGTCAACGACGTCATCACGTTCACGCCGCAGCAAACGACATCGCGCGGCGCCGTGCCGCAACAGTCGACGCAGCAGCTGCGCCAGAGCTTTCAGGATGCATATCGCCGCTCCGTGGCGCGCGCCGCCGAGCTCCGCCAGCAAGGCCGCGCGCAAGACGCCATCGCCGAGCTCGAGCGCGTGCTGCGCATCGCGCCGCCGAACAGCGACGAGGAAGGCCGGCTCAACGAGGTGATCGCCGAGGCGCGCTTCGACGCCGGCGACCACCAGGCCGCGCAGCAGGCGGCCGACCGTGCGCTCACGCGATTCCCGACGAGCATCCTCGCGCTTCGCATCAAACGCGACGCGTTCGTCGAGCTCGACGATATCGAGCAGGCGATTCCGGTCGCGCGTGCGCTCGCGCACATCGACAACAAGCCGGAGCGCTGGGACGAGCTGTGCACGCTGTGCGACTCGATCGCCGACCACCGCGCGATGTTCCAGTTCGCCGAAGAAGGTCTGCGCCTGCACAAAGGTCACCCGAAGCTCACACAGCATCGCGAACGCGCGCGCGGCAACTTGCCGCCCGGCTCCGTGCCGCCAGCTCCCGCCGCGCCACCCACTCCCGACGCTGCGAAGCCGTCCTGGTGGCGCCGCGCGGTCGGTGCCATCACCGGCAAACCGCCGACAACGCCGCCGCCCACGCTCGACGGCCGCCTCGACCGCATCATGGGCGAGCTCGCCCAAGGCTCGACGATTCGCGACCGCGAAGCCGTGCTGCAGCTGCTGCGCGTCGCACACGCCGCAGCGGACCGCGATGACGCCCGCGTGTTTGCGCTCGCGGCCGCGCTCAAAGACACCCCGTTTATTTCCAACCTGCCAGACGATCAGGAGCTGCTCGCGCTCTTGCGGCGGGCGCTCTCGTGATCGACAGTAGCTATCGCGTGGCGGGTGGCCCTAGACCTTGCAATCCGGGCGGTGCATCGCCGTCCTTGCGAACCATCCGCGCATACATCACTGGCTCACTCAATACTGTGTGTCGGCAGGTACTACCAGGAGATTCCGAGGGGGTTTTCGCGAAAAGCGAATGCACCCGGTAGTACCCGCCGCCACTCGAGCCGAGCGATCCAGTCCCAGGCGTAGACGAAGGTAGCCATCCCGCCACGCACCCTTTTCTCTCTTCATGGCTGACAACCTCTCCCCACCGAAGAACCGCAAAGAGCTCTACGAGCGCATCGCTCGCGGCGGTAAGGACGAGGTCATCATCGAAGAGATGGTACGGCTCGGCTTCTGGCCGAACACGTCGCCACCGCCGAGCGATCCGGCCAACGAAGTGCGCCGCATGGGCGAGCTACGCGCTCGCCTGACCCAGCTGCGCCAGCAAGCGCAGGGCCTCCGCAACCTCGCGCAGCTCGAGAAGGACCTCAAGAAGCAGCGACTCGCCGAATCGAAGAAGAAGCGCGAGCTCAACAAGCAGAAGCTGCTCGGCGAGCGCGCGGCCAGCAAAGCGGAGACGCAGCAGAAGAAGACGCGCGAGCTGACGTACCTCGGTCCTGCCGTCTCGGTCGGCCTCGGTCCCGTCGCTGATCGCCGCGTCTCCAAGCCCGAGTTGCTCGCGAAGCAGAAGCTGCCACTCGCGAACACCGCCGCCGAGCTCGCCGCGCAGATGAAGCTGCCGCTCGGTCGCCTGCGCTATCTCGCATTTGCGCGCGAAGTCTCGACCACCTCGCACTATCACCGCTTCACGATTCCCAAGCGCACCGGCGGCGAGCGCCTGATCAGCGCGCCGCACAAGAAGCTCAAAGCGGCGCAGCACTGGATCCTCGAGAACGTGCTCGAACCGCTCGCCCTAGCCGAGCACGCGCACGGTTTCGTGCCCGGCCGCTCGACGGTCTCGAACGCGCTGCCGCACGTCGGCGCTGCGGTCGTCGTCAACGTCGACCTCCGCGACTTCTTCCCGACGGTAACCTACCGCCGCGTCAAAGGCCTCTACCGCAAGCTCGGCTATAGCGAAGAGGTGGCGACCGTGCTCGCGCTGATCTGCAGCGAACCCGACGTCACCGAGACCGAGCTCGATGGCACTCGCTACTACGTGGCACGTGGACCGCGCCGCCTGCCGCAAGGTGCACCGACGTCGCCCGCGATCACGAACGTCCTCTGCCGCCGCCTCGATCGCCGCATTGCCGGCTGGGCGCGCAAGCATGGCTTCATGTACACGCGCTACGCCGACGACCTGACGGTCTCCAGCAAGGACCGCGCAGCGCCGGTCGGCAAGATGCTCGCGTTCCTCCGCCACATCACCACGGCCGAAGGCTTCGCGATCCATCCCGACAAGGTGCGCGTCGTGCGCCGCGGCCGCCGTCAGGAAGTCACCGGCGTCGTCGTCAACGAGAAGCCGGGTGTGCCGCGCGACGAGCTGCGCCGGTTCCGCGCCCTGCTCTATCAGATCGAGAAGGACGGTCCCGCCGGCAAGAAGTGGGGCGAAGGCGGCACGGACGTGCTGACCGCCGCGCTCGGCTTCGCCGCGTACGTCGCGATGGTCGACAAGGCCAAGGGCGAAGTGCTGCGCGCGAAGGTGCTCGCGCTCAAGGCCAAGTACAAATCGTAGGTGCCGCGGCGGTGTGCCGTAGCGCTCTCCGTTCAGGCAGGTACCTTTACATCGCCGGGCCGGACCACATGTTGATCTCGACATGCGGAACCAGCTCAAGACGATTCTTCTCTTCGGCGTTCTGTCCGCGCTGCTGATCGGAATCGGCGGCGCGCTGAGGCCCAACCAGCTCGGCCTGTTCATCGCGATCGCCGCGGTGATGAACATCGTCAGCTATTTCTGGTCCGACAAGATCGTGCTCCGCATCTACCGAGCGCGTCCGCTCTCCGAAACCGACGCGCCCGGGCTGCATGCGATGGTGAGCGAGCTTGCAGCTCGGGCGCAGATTCCAAAGCCGCGCCTGTTCATCGTGCCGGGCGCTCAGCCGAACGCGTTCGCGACCGGCCGCAACCCGAAGCACGGCGCCGTCGCCGTGACCGAAGGCTTGATGCAAATGCTCGATCACCGCGAGGTGCGTGGCGTGCTCGCGCACGAGATGGCGCACATCAAGAATCGCGACGTGCTGATCTCGACGGCGGCGGCGGTCATCGCATCCGCGATCACGACCGTGGCGAACGTGCTGACGTTTGGCGCGATGTTCGGCGGCCGCCGCAGCAGCAGCGAGGGCGGCGGAAATCCGCTCGTCCTGCTGTTCACGATCATCGTCGCCCCCATCGCCGCCGTGTTGATCCAGCTCGCGATCTCGCGGTCGCGGGAGCTCGCCGCCGACCAGACCGGCGCGCAACTCGACGGCGACCCCGACGGTCTGATCAATGCGCTCGTCAAGCTCGAGCGGGCGGCGAAGGTCGTGCCGCCGGCGCACGCCGAGCCGGCGACTGCGAACCTCTTCATCGTCAATCCGTTCGGCGCGCGCGAAGCCATGGCGAAGTGGTTCTCGACCCACCCGCCGATGGCCGAGCGGATCTCACGCCTCGAGGAACTCCGCGATGACTCCGGCGAGCTCCGGGCTCGCCGCTTCCCGCGTCACGCAGCGCACCACGTGTGATTGGAATACCGCCGCGACCTCGGGCGGGTGATACGGATCGACACCCGGCACCACCAGTGTACGCGCGCGGATCGCCGCGAGCTCGTCGCCACGCGCGAACGGCTGCGCGCCCGACTGCATGAACGCGGTCGTCGTCGCAACACTCGCCGGATCGTACGTCGCCACGACGCGCTTCGCGCGCTCCCGGACCTCGGGCGGCAGTGCGTCGAACAGCGGCATCAAGACCTCGATGCCCTCGGCGACGACCCGGCTGCCCGCCGCGTGCATCGCAGCCATCGCTTGCTGCTGCATCGCCGAAAGGCCGAGCGCGGCGCCGCCGTACGCCGGATGCAGCACGAGCAGCGCCGACACGACGTCGGGATGCCGCAGCGCCACGCGCACCGCCGCACCTGCACCGAACGAGATACCGCCGATCGCCGCGCGCGCAATGCCGAGGCGGAGCAAGAGCGCCGCGATGTCATCGGCGAGCGCGTCCCAGGACAGCGGTGCCGCGAAGTGCGAGCGCCCTGCCCCGCGCAGGTCGGGCGTGATGACGCGGTAGCGCGTGGCGAGCGGGGCCGCGAATTGCCAGCACGCCAGGTGATTCGCGAGGCCACCGTGCAGCAGCACGAGCGGCGGGCCGTCGCCACTCTCGGTTGCAAACAGTCGCGTTCCGCCGTGCTCGAACCAATGCTCGCGCAGAGAGATATCCATGATCTCGTCCTTCCGTGGCGGGCCGCGTGAAGCAGCCGCCGAAACTACCGAAAATGAAAAAGCACCAGCCGACACGCTGGCGCTCTCCATTGGATATCACACGCGACGCCGTCAGTACACTGGCGGTGCGTTGTAGTACTGACAGCGCCGCTGCTCCGAGCACATGGTCACGAGCGTGCTGTCGGCGATCTTGTGCAGCGTTTGCCCCTCGTTGAAGCACGCGACCGGGTACGTCGTCCGTGAGCGCAGACACAGCTCAGCGGCTGACTGCAGGGACAGGTCCGTGTTCTCGATCGCTTGCGACAGGCACGCTGGATTACTCGCTTCCGGCGGCGGCGGACCGAGCGAACAATACGTCCGGCAGTAGTCGATCATCTGATCTTCGGTGAGCACGCCTTCCGCCCGCAGGTGCCCGTAGCAATCGACCGGTGTCATGGTCGTCGCGCGGTCGCACAGGTTCAGGCTGTCCTGCGTCGACAGCTCGTGGAATTGATCTTGCGTGGCGACGAAACAGCGGCCCGGCGCATCGGTGAGCGCGGACGTGCACAACTCCGCCGCGCTCTGCCCGGATAGCTGTGCCGCATCGACGATTCGGAAACAGTTGATCGGCCCGACCGGGTCTTGCGGCACCTCGGCATAACCCTGCGCCGACGCGTCTTGTTTGCATCCCGCCGAACCGAGCACGAGAAAACCGGAAGCGACGAGCCCGCAGATCAGCGAGAAACACGTCGTCCGGTTTGATCTCATGCAGCTGCATCGGTGCAGCGGCCATGCCTCGAGCGGTCAGTGCATTCCAGTACCGAAGCCCTGGAACTCGGATCCGCCCATTTGTTCGCCGATCGCAGAACGAATCGCATCGCGCAGGCGATCGCGATGCAGCTCGTGCAGTTTCTCGCGCACCGCATCTGTCAGCCGTTCACGGATCGCATACGCGATGCGTCCGCGCACCGAGTCCGCGAAGTGTTCCGGGTTGAAGCCGCCGAGCAGCTTCTGCTCGACGAGCGACGCACGAATCGCGGTGCCGAGCCGCTCGCGCAGGACGTCCTCGATGTGCTCCTTGAGCGCGACGCTGACGTTCTCGCGCACCTGATCCATGAACCGCGTGCGCAGTTGGTCGTAGATCTGCTCCTGCAGCCAGTCGGACATGTTCGCGCCGTCGGTGGTCATCGTGAGCGAGCCGAAACCAAAGCCGCCGCCGCCAAAGCCCATCTGACGCCCGCCACCCTGGAAGCGCTCCGAGATCGCCGACCGCACCGCGTTTGCCACGCGGTCACGGACGACCTCTTCGAGCTTCTCGCGCACGCTTTCGCGAACGCGCTCGGCGATCGCGTCACCCACGCGCTGCTCGATCGCATCGCCAAGACGATCGCGGATCGTGCCGATCGTGCGCTCGGGGTCGGAGAGTCCGCCCTGGCGCGCGGCCTGGAACGCTTCGCCGAGGCGCTCGCGCAGCGTCTCCTGCATGCGCGTGCGAATCGTCTCGCGTAGGCGATCGCGAATCCCTTCGACGAGCCGCTCCTTGAGCTCGGGCTCGACGCGATCGCGGATCTTCATCATGATCTTCTCGCTCTGCTCCGCGAACGGACTGTTCTGGAGCGCCTCGCGAACGCTTTCGCCGAGTCGCTCGCGTATGGTCTCGCGCACGCGCTGGTGCACCGCGTCCATCACGTGCATCTCGACGGTCTGCGCCAGCCGTTCGGTCAGCCGCCTCTCGAGGCGACTGAAGTCGAAGCCGCGCTCGCTCTGCGCTTCGATCATCGCCGTGCGCAACTCGGTCGCGAGCCGCTCGCGGACGATGTCACGCATACGCTCCTTAACGACTTCGCGCAGCCGCTCGTTCAGGCGTTGGCCAACGCGGTCGCGCACGGCCTCCATGACGCGCTCGCGCAGCTCGTTTTGTTGTTGTCCGTCACCATAGACCTGCGGTCCCCACTCCTCATTCGAGCCGCCCGGATTCGAAGCGGCACGCATCGCCCCCTGGATCGCGAACGTCAGTCGCTGCATCTCATTCGTCTCTTGCATCGCCATTGCTCTCTCTCCCCTGAGGTTTTCCAAACGTCCGGGCGCCCGCTGAGCAAACGCTGGACCAGGGGATAAGCGGCACAGCGCAAGACTCGGCAGTCCGCGCAGCGCAGGAAATCCTCAGCCGTGCGCGCCGATCGTGCGAACCAGTCAGCGGGTCAGACGCTCCCGTACGTACGAATCCGTAACGTTAGTCCGTGAGCTTCCTGATCACGACTTTCATCGCATCGATCGCGCGCTGTGCATCGTCGTAGCTCTGCATCGCAGCGTCCTTGCCGAGCGTGTCGACGGCGCGAAAGATCTTTTCGCGACGCGCAACCGTCTGCTCGAGCAGCTCACCGAGCTCGACGTCGCTGAGCTCGTCGTAATCGATCACGATCGTGCGATTCGGCGACGAGCCGTCGTCGCGATAGCCTCGCGCGGCGAGCTCCTTGAGCAGCTGACTTCGCGTGACTTCGTTCACCAGCAGTCGTCCGCTAGCTCCATCAGCTCGATATCGCCCTGCTCGACAAGCGTGCGCGCGAGCTTGATGCCAGGCAACACCTGCTTCGCGTAGAACCGCGATGCGGCGAGCTTGCCCTTGTAGAACGCGGCATCATCACCGACCGCTGACGGGAGCTTCGCGAGCGCGACCTTCGCGTTGACCGCGAGGCGCCAACCGATCACGAGCTCGGCGAGCGCGAACAAGATGCGATTGCCCTGCATGCCGACGTGGTAGACGCTCTGGCCCAGCTTCCCCATCATCGTCATCATGATGGCCTGCACATCGCCGACGGCAGCCAACAGCGCGGTCTTCTCGACCGCGAGCTCCGTCGGTAGGCTGTCAATCGTGGCCGTGATTTGCCCGACGAGTGACTGCAGCGTCGCACCGCGGTCGCGACCGATCTTGCGGAAGAACAGATCGAGCGCCTGGATGTGCGTCGTGCCTTCGTACAGCGAGTCGATCTTCTGGTCGCGGATGTACTGCTCGATCGGATAATCCTGGCAGTAGCCCGAGCCGCCGAAGCATTGCAGCGACACCGCGAGCAGCTCGTATACCTTCTCCGACGCGTAGCCCTTGATCAGCGGCAGCATGAAGTCGTTGAGCGCGTCGAGCGGCCTCGCCTCCTGATTGCCGTGACCGCCGCGAAGCGCGACCTGGTCCTGGATGTGCGCGGTCCACAGCACGACCGCGCGCAAACCCTCGGCGAACGCCTTCTGCGTCATCAGCATGCGGCGCACATCCGGATGCTTGATGATCTCGACGCGCGGCGCGGTCTTGTCGGAGGCCTTCGTCAGGTCCGCGCCCTGCTTGCGCACGCGCGTGTAGTCGAGCGCGTTCAAGTACGCGGTCGACAGCGTCGCCATCGACTTCGTGCCGACGCCCATGCGCGCGTACTCGATGACGTGAAACATCTGCGCGATGCCGTCGTGGACCTCGCCGAGCAGGAGGCCCCGACACGGCGCGCCATCGCCAAGCGTCAGCTCGCACGTCGCCGAGCCGCGGATACCCATCTTGTGCTCGACCTTCGTGACGACCGCGCCATTGCGCTCGCCGATCGCGCCATCCGCTTCGACCCAGTACTTCGGCACGATGAACATCGACAGACCCTTCGTGCCGGGCCCCGCGCCCTCGGGCCGCGCGAGCACCATGTGCACGATGTTCTTCGGATGATCGAAGTCGCCGTTCGTGATGAAACGCTTGACGCCTTCGAGCTGCCAGACGTCGCCATCGAGCTGGCGCGCCTTCGTGGTGCCGGCGCCAACGTCGCTGCCCGCGGCCGGCTCGGTCAGCACCATCGTCGCGCCCCAGTGGTGGTCGGTCATCGCCTTGACGTAGCGAGCCTTCTGCGACGGCGTGCCTAGCGAGTCGATGATGGTCGCCATCACGTTGCCGAGCACGTAGAAGCACACGGCCGGGTTCGCTCCCGCCATCAATTCGAACGCCGACCACCGCACGCTCGGCGGTGCGCCGTAACCACCGAGATGCTCGGGCAGCTCGAGCTTGTTCCAGCCGCCGTTGTAATAGGCGTCGAGGGCCTTGTGGTACGCGGCCGGGAGCTTGACGTTGCCCTTGCCGTCGAACGTCGCACCTTCGCGATCGCCGGGCACGAAGCCGGGCGCCCAGGTCGCGAGCATCACCTCGAGAAACCCTTCGAGCGAGGCGCGCGCCGAGTCCTCGTCCATCGAGTCGAACGGCGCCTTGCCGAGCACGCTCGATTGGATGTCGAGCACCTCGAACAGGTTGAAGAAGATGTCGCGGAGGTTCGGCCGATAGTGCTGCGCGGTAGAGCTCACCCGCGCACTGTACTAACAACCAGGCGTCTGCGTCTGCTGGCCGAGGTTCAGGGTGCCCAGCAACAGTTTATTGAGCGGCGGTACCTGAATCGAATCCGCGTTCAGGTAGCAGAGATTGGCCCCGACGTAACCCTTCACACGAATCGTGTAGGAGTCCGACGGGACCCCCATCGCGGTGATTGTCTGATTCTCCTCGATGCAGACGCGGGTCATCGGTGTCGTGCAGTTGATCGTGTACATGCCACCCGGCTGGGTCACGCCGTCGGAGATGCTGAGCGTGATCGGCTCGCAGGTCAGGTCGCTGTTGTGGTTGAGCGTGATCGTCATCGCGGTGATGCCGGCACCGCCCGCGCTCACCGCATCGCAGTTAGGCTTGCCGGTCGCAAGCTTGAGCGCGATGCCGCCGTGCGCCTCGACCTGGAACGTGACCGGTGCGAGCTCGAGATTCGCGTTCGCGGTGATCGCGACCGGCGCTTGTTTGGCGGCCATCCCGAGCGCGCCGAACATGCCCGACGACAGCTCGAAGTTCATCTCGTAGTCGCCCGGCGCGAGGCCCTGGCTCATGCCCATGCCGGTATTGCAGCTGAAGATTTGCGTCGAGCCGCCCTCGATCGCGAGGTTGTGCGCGAGCACCGTCATCGCCTGCGCCGAAACGGTGTCGCAGGAAATCGGCTGGCTGTTCTGATCGACCACGGACCAGGTGACGGAGAACGTGCCCGTCGGGCCGGCACTATCGGACTCGGGCGCATCGGGAAAGCCGCCGCCGCCACCGCACGCGGCAAGCGCGAACCACAGACCACACATCAGTCGAGACATCGCCTCGACTGTAACACCCGGCCGAATTCTTCAGGCAGCGACGGCCCCGGTACCTGTGATGGCTGTGACGGGGCGCAAGGATTTGCGCATCTCGACGAAGTGACAGGGTTGTTTGACCGGCCGGTGCTCGTACGGCGTGGTCCCGACCTCGTTGTAGCCGAGCGACCGGTACCAGCGCCCCAGCTCCTCGCGCAGGTTGATGATCCGCAGGTTGACCTCGAGGCAGCCCGCCGACTCGCACATCGCCTCGGCGATGCGGACCAACCGAGTGCCGAGGCCGTGCCCCTGCATCTCGGGTAGCACCGAGAGCATGCCGAAATAGCCGCGCTCGACATAGACCGCGGCGGCCAGTCCACCCGCGTGCTCGAGCACGACGAAGGTGCCGCGCTCCAGCATGCGCTCGACCTCGCCGGCGTTCGTGCGGTCGCCATCGACGAAGAACGACTCGATCGCGTATGCGTGATTCACAAGCGCAGCCAGCGCCGGCGCATCGAAGGCCGTCGCGGTGCGGACGCTGATAGCTAGATCGGGTTGCACGATCGATCGCGTATCAGAAGCGTCCGACATTCAGCGCGCGATCACAACTTCTTGCGGCCTGATCCGCGGGTCCGATCCCGTGCGTCGATTTCGCTTGCACTGCTTCGCGCGATTTTTCCGCGCGAGCGCGAGCTACGCAGTCAGGTGCTGTTGCTTCGCGCGCTGATCGCGCGTTGCTTTGCGATTGCGATCGGCGAGCGCGACGTGAAACAGCACGATCACGGTTCCCACCGTCACATCGGAGACTGCTTTCACCATCCGGTCAGCCAAATTCCACATAGTCATCCCTCAATGCCGAAGCCAATGTGCACCATGAACTTCGACGGGACAACCTGAATTCCCTCGATGATCGAAGAAAAGAAATCTGTTACGCAGCTCGCGCGTTACAGAGAGAGTGAAGAAGTTTTTCGCGTTCTTGATCGCGTGCTCATCAGCGCAATCTGCGTCGCCATCACCGTCGAGCGTGACGCATGCGCACACTCCAACGTCACCTCGCGCAACAACGGTTGCAGCTCGAAGTGACAAAAGCGAAACGAACGCGAATTTCGGCGATGCAGCGGTGACGAGTCGCGTCAACGCCGTTCATATCGTCGCGTCCGTCGACGGTGAATCCGCGAACGATTCACCCGCGTATGCACGCGCGAATCAAACCGTGAAGCTCTTCGCAGTTATTCGCGCGGGTGACAAGTTCTATTCCGATGCGCCATCGCCGAGCCTCGGCGGCAAGCGCATCACTGTCGAGCCAATAGCGCGTGGGCCTGTGATCGAGCTCGCGTGGTCGCGCATCGAACCGACCACAGCGAACCTTTCGAACACTGCGAGCGGAACTTTCCGCTTTGAACCGATCGATTACCGCGCAACCGAGATTGCTGACGGCCGTGCTCGTACGTGGATCCACGTAGACGTGCGGCCGACGCTCACGACCGACCACGGCAACGGCGTCGGTACGATGCGTTACCAGCTCGCGGTTACCCAAGGTGACCACACGCTGACCACGCCCGGTCCCGAAGCTCGGCGCGGCCGTGGCTCGGGTGGGCTCACGGATGGAGTGATGCGCGTATCGATTCGCCGCGACGACAGCTACCTCGGCTTTCTCACCGAGATGTACGGGCAACCGTACGTGTGGGCGTCGGCCGGCCTCTCCGATACAAGTCATCAGAGCGAGCGACTCGAAGGCTCCGACTGCGCGGACCTCATGGTCTATGGCGCGCGACGCATGGGCAAGCACGTCGCGTACACGTGGACGGGCGGACTGCCGAAGGTGACGAAGCTAATCGCGGCGGGCACGCGCGACGAGCACGGTGTGTATCGCGATGCGAACGGCAAGCCGGTGCCATACACGCAGGAAGGTGACCTCGTGTTGTTCCCGCGTCACGTCGGCGCGCTCGCTGCCGACAAAGGCGAGATGGGCGTGCTCGACGATCAGGACCTGATGCTGCACACGCTGTTCGACTCGCCGAAGGAGCAGCCGATCAAGGACAGCGGTTACGCGCAGTACCCGGTCGAGATCCGGCGGTTTCGCTAGACCAGGTCTTCGTCCGCGTCGATCACGAACGCGATCAGGTTCGCGAGCGGCGGATGAAATGCGGTCGAGCCGAACGGCAACAGTGCGCCGAGCTCGTCGGCGTGCAGCACCTGCTCGAGCGTGAGCGGGCGCATCACCATGCCGACGGCCGCGCCGTTCGCGACGGCATCGACAACGCCGGCCGCGTCGAGCTGGGTCGTCGACGCCGCGGTCTGCAGCACCTTCGCGAGGAACATGTGCTCGACGACCACCGGATCGAGCTTCTGGATCGCGCGGTGGACACTCACGCCCTCGGTCACCGGGCTGATATCGGGCTTGAGCGTGAGCTTCCAGGCGTCGCCGTCGCCCGCGAAGATCGCGACGAACGCGGGCTGATGCGCGACCGTTTCACCGAGCGCGGACTGGACCTTGTCGACATCGCGCGCCGCGCCCGCGATCTTCTCGATGATGAAGTACTTCTTCGCGGACTCGAGCACGTTGTCGCGCTTGATGCCGTCGTTGCGCACGAGCCGGTGGCGCGCCGCGACGACGAGCGCCGGATCCTCGAGGTTGACGAGCGTCGCGAGCCCGTACTTCGTCGACGAGTATTGCAGCTGGTTTTCAGCGCCGAGCTTGTGCGCGTACGCGAGCATGCCTTCGTAGCGCGCGTGACCGTCGAGCACGTGCAGCTTCTTCGGCGCGAACTGCGTGCGCACCTTGCCGATCACCTCGGCGTTCGCGACGCGCCACAGTCGATGGATGGTGCCGTCGGGCGTCGTGACCTCGACGGTCGGGCGCCCCGACTCGACACCGCGAAACAGACGGTCGACTTCACGTGCGGCGTCGCGATAGCCCGCGAACACGGCCTCGGTATGCGCGCCGGCGGCGTTGATCGCGGCCGTCGCCGCATCGCGTGCCGTCGGATCGGTCTGCTCGTGCGGGCGGATCGTGCCTTCCGTCCACGGCTCGAGCCGCAACGCGCACACGACCGTCTGTCGCGTCAGCGAGCGGCCGCCGAGCGTGAACGTTTGGTGATAGCGATACAGCGCGCGCGACGGATCGCGAACGAGCTCACCCGCCGCGAGTCGTTCCTTCACGCCGGTCACCGGGCTCGCAACAACGCTGTCGAGTTGGACCTTCGAACCGTCCCACAGCGCGCCACGGAACCCTGCAATCTGCGGCATACGAGAATCGTAGCTTATCGGCGCGCGCCGATGTCGCCGCGGCTCTGCTTGCCCTCGAGCTGCACCGCATCGACGACTGCGTATGCCCGCTCACGCGCCTGCTGGACGCTGACGCCGAGCGCCGTCACTCCGAGTACCCGACCACCCGCGGTGACGAGCTTGCCGTCCTTGCGTGCAGTGCCGGCGTGGAACACGACGACATCCTCGCTAACCGAATCGAGGCCGCCGATCACGTCACCGGTGCGGACGCTCCCGGGATAACCGGCCGCGGCCACGACGACGCACACCGCCACGCGCGCGTCCCAGGCAAGCTTGCCGACCGGTATCTCGCCCCGCGCGGCACCCGCCAGCACCGCGCCGAGGTCGCCGATCATGCGCGCCATCAGCGGTTGCGTCTCGGGATCAC
>DASUFX010000404.1:0-6081 GCA_036274355.1 Kofleriaceae bacterium
GCACCGGCGCACTCGAACCATCGGCGACCGCCGCGAGCGTGTCAGCGAACCGCGTACGCTCCTTCGGATCGGCGCACAGCGTGACGAGCTCCTCGAGCTGATCGATCACGAGCACGAGACCGCGCTGCGCACTCTCGCCGAGCTCGCGCAGACGCGAGACGAGTGCGCCCTCGTCCTGGCTGTCGCTCGACACCGGCGGCAGGCTCGCGAGCGCGTGCATCGGATGACGGCCGGGTCGCATCGTCAGGATGCGGTAGTGCTCGCCGAGACGCGGCACGAGCCCGGCGTGAATGAACGAGCTCTTACCGACCCCCGATGGCCCGAGCACGGCAACCAGCGGCGCGCGCACGAGCCGATTTGCGAGCGCTTCGACTTCGCGTTCGCGGCCGACGAAGTGCTCGGCGTCGGCCACGCTGTACGACGCGAGGCCGGGGTACGGCGAGCGATCGTCGGCCGGATCGGCGGCGGTATCCGAGTCCTCCGTCGACAGTGCGGCGAGCTTCATGCCCGCTGCGTCGTCGTCGCGCTCGAAGCCCCACGGCGCTGCCATCAGGCGCGCCTGCCCGCGGCCGGTACGCCACAGCAAGAACAGCTCGGGCTCCGCCGCCGGGAATGGCGAGATCACCTGCGCGTACGGCGACAGTTTCGCGACAACCTTGCCGCCGGAATCGAGTAGCGCGACCTGCATCTCGTCGAGCGGCTCACCCCACACGAGCACGCGGTCGCGCTCGCGGCGCCGCGGTCCCTGCCAGCTCTCGGCGATCGCGCCGGACGCACCGACGACGAGCTGATACGCGAGCAGCGGCTCGAGCCCGCGCAGTGCGTCTGCCGCCGCAGCGACATTGGTCGCGAGCATCGCCGCCGTGCGCGTGCGATCGCGATCGTCGAGTCGATCGGCAAGCTCACTGAGCGGCTCCGATGCAGCGAGTGCCGCGACGAGCGCTGGCAACGGCTCTTTCGCGGCCGCGACGGCTGCCTTCGCGAGGCGCAGCCACGGGGCGCCGTCATCACGGCCGACGACCGCGCGCGCTTGCTCGCGCACCGACGGATCGTTCGTTTCCGGCAAGCCCGCGAGTGCGAGCACGGCGAGCCAGCGGCACGTGATCGCGACGAGCTCGGTGAGCGCGGCATCTGCCTCGACGGTCGTCGTCGCTGACGTCAGGTGCGCCATCGCATCGGCGATCGGCTGCGGGCCGGCGCGCAGCCACGCGTCGCGCGTCGTCGGATCGAAGATCGGCACGACCTCGGCGCTCGGCGCATTCGATACGCGCTGGATTCCGTCCGCGAGCTCGACTGCGGTCTGCCAGCGCTCGTCGGGATTCTTCGCGAGCGCGCGCATCACGACCGCCGACAGCTGCGGCGGCACGTGCTCGGGCAGCGGTGGCACCGGCTGTTTCGTGTGCGCATGCGAGAGCTGCGTGCGATCGAGCGTGTGGAACGGCAGATGACCGGAGAGGCAGCGATACGCGAGCACGCCGAGCCCGTAGATGTCGGAGCGCCCGTCGACTTCGGATGGCCGTTCCCATTGCTCGGGAGACATGTAGTGCGGCGAGCCGAGCGTGACGCCGTGGCCGGTGAGCTCGCCGTCGTCGACGCCGGGCGCGGCATCATCGCTGTCTGCTTTCGCGATGCCGAAGTCGAGCAGCTTCGGCAACAGCTGGCCGGCGCGCTCGATCACCATCACGTTCGCGCCTTTGATGTCGCGATGCACGATGCCGAGCTCGTGCGCGGAATGCACGACTTCGCAGAGCCGCGCGAACAGCGGCGCGAACACGCTCGCCGGCATCGCGCCGCGCCGCGAGACGAGCTCGTCGAGCGTGATGCCTTTGACGTGCTCCATCGCAATCCACATCACGTTGTCGGGCTCGACGCCGAACGCGTAGATATGCGCGGCGTACGGATGGTCGAGGCGCGAGGCGAGCTTGGCTTCGCGGAGGAAGCGCTCGACCCGGTTAGGGACCGCGGCGACCTCGCGCCGCAACACCTTGATCACCGCCGAGCGGCCGAGCTGCACCTGTTGCGCACGAAAGACCTCACCCGAGCCGCCCTTACCGAGCCGCTCCATGATCACGAAGCGGCCTAACGTGCGGCCGATCAAGGAGGTTGTGGGCGTGGTACTCGGAGCTGCCGCTGATTCTGCGCCAGCAGGCAGCAGCTCCGTCGACGGATCGTCGGGAACCCCCACGGGCAGAACTGTATCGCCGCCGCTGGTAGACGAAAACCCCGCACATCACTCAACTCAGGCCCGGTCAGAACGCGGCTGCTGGATTTTTTGGTCAAAGTGATAGCGTCCGTCGCGATGCGGGCATTCGTCATTTTGGCGGCTTTTCTGATCGTCGCGTGTGGTCCCAGTAACCGCGGCGACGATGACGGCAACGGCAACAACCCCGACTCCGGTAACAACGGCAGCGGCAGCGGCAGCGGCAGCGGCAACGAAGACGGCTGCAGCGACGCGGCGAAGCTGATCTACGTCGTCGACAGCAACAACACGCTGTCGTCGTTCGACCCGGCGACGAAGACGTTCAAGGACCTCGGCACGCTGAGCTGCCCGGCCGCGAGCGGCGCGCAACCGTTCTCGATGGGCGTCGATCGCAATGCGACGGCATACGTCCTCTACAGCGGCGTCAACCCGCTCAGCGGTGATGTGACCTCGACCGAAATCTTCAAGGTCGACACGACGCAGTCGGGCCTGCCGTGCACGAAGACGACATTCGCCGGCACGGCGGACTTCAAGCAATTCGGCATGGGCTTCTCGACGGACGCCGCGATGGGCGACACCGACACGTTGTTCATCGCCGGCAGCCCGGGCGTCGGCACGGGCGCGACGAAGCTCGGCAAGTTCGACCTCTCCACGATGACGCCGTCGACGATCGGTACGGTCACCGGCGATCCCGAGCTCACCGGCAACGGTAACGCAGAGCTGTGGGCGTTCTTCCCGAGCGACACGACCGGCGCGACGGATCCGAAGGTCGGTAAGCTCGACAAGGCGACCGGCGCGCTCTCGTCGCCGTACACGCTCACCGCACTCAAGGGCATCCCGGCCGCGTGGGCGTTCGCGTTCTGGGGTGGCGACTACTGGATCTTCCTCGCGAAGTCGAGCTCGGGACCGATCCCCACGCCTGGAAAGACGGTCGTGTATCAGGTCGATGGCTCGAACGGCACGGTCAAAGGCATGACCGATACGATGACCCGCACGATCGTTGGCGCAGGTGTGTCGACGTGTGCGCCGGTTGTGATCCTCTGATCACATAAAGCGTAAGTGCCCACGGCAGTTGGCACGACGCGTCCGCACCGGACGCGAAAACGAACCCCGGTACAAAAACGGCCCGTGATAGCGTCGGGCCGATGCGGGCATTCGTCCTTCTTGCGGCTTTTCTGATCGCGTGTGGTCCCGATACGCGCGGCGACGATGACGGCATGGGCAGCGGCAGCGGCTCGGGCAGTGGCTCGGGGAGCGGCAACATGGATGGCTGCTCCGACGCGGCGAAGCTCGTCTACGTCGTCGACGAGAACAACAAGCTGTCGAAGTTCGATCCGTCGACGAAGACGTTCATGGATCTCGGCACGCTGAACTGCCCGGCGCAGTTCCTCGCGACGCCGTTCTCGATGGGCGTCGATCGCAACGCGATCGCGTGGGTGCTCTACAACTCGGGCGAGCTGTTCCGCGTCGATCCGTCGAACCTCGGCTGCACGAAGTCGACGTGGGCGACGCAACTCGGCCTCACCGTGTTCGGCATGGGCTTCTCGGCGAACGTGAAGGGAAGCACCGACGACACGCTGTTCATCGGCGGCGGCGGCGATCAGACGAGCCAGAACGCGACACTCGCGACGCTGTCCACGACTTCGTTCCAGGCGACGCGCGTCGGCAACATCACCGGCTGGCCCGAGCTGACCGGCAACGGCAATGCGGAGCTGTGGGGCTGGTTCCCGTCGGACTCGACCGGTGGCACCACGCCGCGCGTCGAGAAGATCGACAAGACGACCGGCGCCGCGCTCACGACGTACATGCTGCCGACGCTGCAGGGTGCACCGATGGCATGGGCGTTCGCGTTCTGGGGTGGCGATTACTGGATCTTCCTTGCGAAGGGCACCGAGACGAACACGACCGTCTATCAGATCGATGGCACCAACGGGACCATCAAGAGCACGACGCCCGCAGCGGGCCGTTTAATCGTCGGCGCAGGTGTGTCGACGTGTGCGCCGGTTGTGATCCTCTAGCGCGCTGATCGATCTACACTCGATCGGGTCATGCCTGACCCGAAGCAAGATTCGAAGTCTGGCGTTGAGGATGGTTGGGATGACCAGCCGGCCCAGCAGCCGGCACATCGGCCTCAGAAGCCGAGCCGGCCGCACTTGCCGGGCGTGAACCCGAAGCCGGGCCAGGATCAGAGCTCGCTCGCGCTGCTCGCGAAGGACCTGATGCCGCCACCCGCGGCTTCGCAGGCACCGACGCAAATCGACGTCAACACCGTCGGCAACGCCAGCGATCGTAAGGTCCAGGACCCGGGCCTGAAGATCAAGCTGAAGAGCTTCGTGCGGCGGTGGAGCGGCAAGCTCACGAGCTTCGTCAAGAACCGCAAGCTCGTCGCGATCTCGCTCGCCGGCACGATCGTGATCGTGCTCGTGCTCATCATCGTGTTGCTCGCGGGCGGTGGCGGTAGCAAGCAGTCGCGTGGCGCGAAGCTCGCGAAGCAAGGCCAGGAGCTCCTCAACGCGAACGACGCGAAGCATGCGGCCGAGCTCATCGAGAGCGAGCTCGTCGGCGCAGCGCAGGCCGGTGATGGCGAGGCGTACCTCGTGCTCGGCCACGCGCGGTTCGCGATGAAGCGCTATCTCGAAGCGGTCACCGCGTACGAGCGCGCGCTCACGCTGTCGCCGAAGCTCGCGAGCGACAAGGTGCTGCGCGGCAACGCGACGAAGGTGCTCGAGTCGAAAGACTCGGTCGCAGCGGTGGTCGCGCTCGAGCTGCTGGCTTCCCGGGTAACGCCGCCAGCGAACGACGTCGTCGTGCAATACGCGTCGACTGGCAAGCTGCAGGATGCGCGGCGGCGCGCGTTCGCGATCGCCGAGCGCGAAGGTATCGCCGACAAGATCGATAGGGTCGAGAGCTGGTCACTCGATCTCGCGGCCGCCGGCACGTGCGAAGACCGCCGCACGATCGTCGCGAAGCTCGCGAGCACGAAGGACAAGCGCGCGATTCCGGCGCTCAAAAAGATGAAGCTCTACAAGTGCGCCGAGAAAGACGCCACCGACGCGATCGCGGAGATCGAAGGCGGCGGCGCTGCCGGCAGCGCGGAGCCGAAGTAGTCAGTCGAGCTCGAACACGACCGCGTGCGCGTCGTCGTTGACGGTGTCGGTCTGCGTCATACCGCCGCCGCGCCAGCCGGTGACGAGCAGCTTGTTGCTCGCGACTGCGCCACTCCAGAACTGATCGTTGCTGGAGGGTCCGAGCGGAAACACGTTCACGCCGGTCCCGAAGTGCGTGTCGAGCTTGCCGTTGACGTCGAGGATCGCGACGGCTCCATCTTGCGCGGGCATGTTGCTCGGGCCCGTCGAGCCGATCAGCGCGGTCTTGCCGCCAGGCAGCGCGAGCGCGTTGCGGCAGTTACTGCCGAGCATCATGCCCGATGGATCGATCATGACCGCACCATTTGGTGCATTGCCGAAGTTCGTGTCACGCGCGCCGGTCGTCGTGTTGAAGCGGAGCGCGACCCAGTCATTCGTCGTGCCGGCGTTGCGGCCGTAGCCGGCGGTCGTCAGCTTGTTGCCGTCGATCGCGAAGTTGTAGACCTCCGTCTGCAGCGTGAGCACGGTCTCGTGAAAGAGGCCGCCTGTCGCGAAGTTCGCGTCGAGCGCGCCAGCCGGCGTCAACCGGTACAGCACCGGCTGCGTGGTGCCGACGCCGGGCGAGTTTGCGTAGCCGCCTGCGATCACGCTGCCATCGCCGAGTACGTGCAGCGCCCGCGCGGTCGCGTTCGACTCTTGAATGTCGAGCGTGAACCTGCCGCTGGTGCCCCACGTCGCGTCGAGCGCGCCGTTCGCGGTCAGCTTCGCGACCGTAAAGTCGGTGTCGGTGCGCGG
>DASUFX010000405.1:0-9748 GCA_036274355.1 Kofleriaceae bacterium
GATCGTCGCTTTTCTTGGTGCGAGCACCGCTGGTGCAGGCGTCGCGCACGCCGATCGAGCGCTGCCGATGGACAACTCGATCGCTGATGTAGCCGAGCGTGTTGTCGAGAGCGTCGTCAACATCGATACCGAGAGTCAGGTCGCGACCGATCCGTTCTTCGTCGACATGTTCGGCGCGGACGAGGTGCAGAAGATGGCCGGCAAAGGCTCCGGCGTCATCGTCACCGCGAATGGTCGCATTCTGACGAACGCGCACGTGATCAACGGCGCCGACACGATCATGGTCACGCTGCACGATGGCACCGAGGTCAAGGCGAAGTTGGTCGGCAAGGACACCAAGGCCGACCTCGCGGTGCTTCAGCTCGAAGGCAAGTTCGGTTCGCTGAAGCCGCTGCCGATGGGCGACTCGTCGCAGACGCGCCTCGGCGAGCTCGTGCTCGCGATCGGTGACGGTCTCGGCATCGGCAAGAGCGTGTCGCTCGGCATCGTGTCTGCGAAGGGCCGCGGCCTCAAGCTCGCCGAGTACGAAGACTTCATTCAGACCGACGCCGCGATCAACCCGGGCAACTCGGGTGGCGCGCTCGTCAACATGAAGGGCGAGCTGGTCGGCATCAACACCGCGATCGCGTCGCGCACCGGTGGCTACCAGGGCATCGGTTTCGCGATTCCGACGAACATGGCGAAGCCGATCATGGAAGCGCTGATGAAGGACGGTAAGGTGACGCGCGGCTACATGGGCATCGGCATCGCAACGGTGTCGCCGCCGATCGCAAAGAAGTACGGCCTCGGCGCGCAGCAAGGCGTGCTCGTCGCGAGCGTCGAAGCAAGTGGCCCGGCGGCGAAGGCCGGCCTCGTCGAGGGCGACGTGATCACGTCGTTCAACGGCAATGCGGTGAAGAGCGACGACGTGCTCCGCAATCAGATCGCGGCGCTCAAGCCGGGCAGCACCGTTGAAGTCGCGATCGCGCATCGCGATGGCAAGACGGCGACGGTGAAAGCGAAGCTGGGCGAGCTCAAGGATGAAGAGCCGCCGATGGCGCGCAGCAAGAAGCAGCGCCAGCAGCAGCCGCAACGCAAGTCGCAACAGTGGCAGTGGCAATCGCCTTGATCGCGGCGAGCCACTGACGCTCCAATCAGCGCTACTCTCGGCGAATGCTGAGACTAGCGCTTTTTGTTTGTGTGCTCGGCGGCTGCATCAGCAAGGCGAAGGAAGCGATCGCGCCTGCGCCCGACAGCGTCGGCACGCTCAGCTGCCGCGAAGTGGTCGAGCAATGCGATAGCCAGTGTGGCGATCCGCTCTGCATCAATCGCTGCACCGGCGAAGGCAATCAGGAAGCGCAGGGGCAACACGCTGCATTGCTCGACTGTGGCCAGAGCCACGGCTGCACCGATCAGGCGTGCATGGAGCAGAATTGCCCGTCAGAAATTGCCACCTGTATGGGCCCGCCGAGCGGATCACCCGCCGATACCCCAACGGCTCCCGCGAACGAGCCGACGGGCGCGCCTGGACAAACCCCGCCAGGCTGAGCAGTTAGCGAGCCGTTGTGCGATTCGCGCACTGGCTACTCGAGTTGCCAACAGGACCTTACAAGCGGTCGCTTCAGCGACCCGAATTGGTTCGTTGTTGTCTGCCAGTCAATTTGCCAACGTTCCACCCTGATGGTCGCTCCGCATTCACCGTCGATGCGCATGACGTCTCTGAACGAGACGACGCCGTTCGCGCGCGACGACGAACCGACGGGCGAACCATTCGGTCCGTACGTCGTTTACGAGAAGCTCGGCGAAGGCGGCATGGCGTATGTCCATCGCGCGGAGCTCGTCGGCGACAACGGTCTGCGCAAGCCGGTCGCGCTCAAGCGCCTGCTCACGAACGCTGCCGAGGATCCCGACTTCGTCGCGTCGTTCGTGCACGAAGCGCAGCTCGCGGCGAAGTTGAAGCACCCGAACATCGTGCAGGCGTACGACCTCGGAAAGCTCGACAACACGTACTACATCGCGATGGAGCTCGTGCCCGGGCCGACGCTCGCGCAGGTGATGACCCAAGCGCACAACGGCGCCGGCGCGGTGCCGCTGCCGATCGCGCTCGAGATCCTGATCCAGTTGTGCGACGCGCTCGATCACGCTCACGATCTGCGCGACGACGGCGGTCGTAGACTCGACCTCGTCCATCGCGACGTCAATCCGATGAACGTGATCGTCTCGCGCACGGGCGTCGTGAAGCTCATCGACTTCGGCATCGCGAAGGCGCGCTCGGCGTCGCGCGTCACCGAGGTCGGCATCATCAAGGGCAAGCATGCTTACGTCGCGCCCGAGTACACGTACGGCAAGCTCGATCATCGCGCCGACCTGTTCGGCCTCGGCGTGCTCGCGCACGAGCTGCTCACCGGCCGCCGCTTGTTCCTCGGCGAAACCGATCTGCAAACGATCAGGAACGTCCGCGAGATGATCGTGCCGCCGCCGTCGCGCTTCGCCCCCGATATCTCGACGCAGCTCGATGCGATCGTGCTGAAGGCACTCGAGCGCGATCCGAACGAGCGCTGGCAAACCGCGAACGAGATGCGCACCGCGCTCACCGAGGAGCGGCACCGGCTCGGCGTCGCGATCACCGGTCGCCAGATCCGCGAGTGGGCCGAATGGGCGTTCCAGCAGGCCCCGCGCCGCGAGACCAGCATCAACCGTATGCTCGACGGCCTCGAGCCGAGCATCTCGATCGAGCGTCCGCTCGAGTCTACGAGCGAGCGGGCGGAGACGATGCAAGGCACCGGCGTGAAGACGGCGTTGCGCCAGCCGACGGCGCCGACCGTTCCGATCGGTCGCCTCTCCGAAGACGACGTGCTCACCGAGGCAGTTCTGCCGCGCGTGGCAAACGATGACGACGTGCCCACCGAGGCGTTACTGCCGGCGAACGACGACGACATGCCGACGGTCGACCAGCGCGCGCCGACGCCGGTGCCGGTCAGGCTCCACCGTTCGGCTGCACTCATCCCGAATCGCCCGGCCACGGTCGCGCGCTCGCTCGCAGACGAATGCCCGCCGGTTCCGCGCGCGCTCGCCGCGACGGCCGTCGCACCTGCTCCGAAACCGCGGGCACTTCTGGTGGCCACGCCCGCCACGGGATCCCGCGCGTATCTCGTGCCTGCGCCCGCTCCAGTTGTTGCGAAGCCACTCGTCGTCGCGAACGGCACTGGCCCGACCTCGGTGCCGAACGAGCAGCTTGCCGTGGGCAGCGGCCCGACGGCGCGGCCACCCGTGCGCGTCGGCCCTGCGCTCGTGGTGACGACGCCTGTCGTCGCGAAGGCGCCTGCCGCCGCGCAGCCCGCGAAGCGCCGCCCGCGTGCACCGGCCTGGCGACCGCCGACGCGCTGGGCGCATCCGCAGAAGCGCCGCTCGCCGGCACCGTTCTTCATCCTGCTCGGCCTGATCGGCCTCGCCGCGGTGCTCGTCTCGCAGGGCTACATCGACATCGAGCGCTGGCGCGAGATCATCGCGACGTACATCGGTTAGTCGCCGAGTAGCTTCGAGAAGTCGACCGCAGGCAGCGTTTCGCGCGCGCCGACCGCAGGCGGGCGGTACGCGACGTACGCGTGGCCTTCGAAGCGCAACCACACCAGCGACGGATCGTCGAGAATCGGACAGGGTCAGACATGTCTTGTATGCGTTGCTCGGACAGCTGTCTGGGAACGCATGCAACGCATGTCTGACCCTGTCCGGGACATGTACCTAATCGCCGAGGAGCTTCGAGAAGTCGACCGCGGGCAGGGGCTCGCGTGCGCCGACCGCAGGCGGGCGATACGCGACGTACGCGTGGCCTTCCCAGCGCAGCCACGTCAGCGACGGATCGTCGAGGGACGTCGCGAAGTGGGCGAGCGCGGTGAGCGGGCGGCCGTCGGGTGTGACGGACTCGATCTCCATCGTGAGACCGGAGAGCGGGATGCGGTCACCGACCGCAAACGGACGGATGCGTGCCGAGCGCATCATCTGATCGACTTCGTGGAGCAAGAAACCGCGCTCGGGCGAGACGCGGAGCGTCTTGTCGTCGAGCCGCTCGAGCGTGACCGGCGTGGTCGCCGTCGAGAGCCAGTAGAGATGATCGGGGCAGGGCTGGCCGCGCGAGTGGCGCATCAGCGGGACGAAGCCGACAAGCGCGTCGGATGGCGTCGTCACGATGAGGACCGTGTGCGCGTTGCCGGGGATCGAAGCGTCGGCGCGATCGAGCACGCGGGCGACCGCGACCATCGAGCGCGCGCGGAGCACGAGGAACGGTGGGGCGAGCACGAGGTGGAGCACGAGCATGAGCACCGCGACCGCGGTCGCGCCGAACCGGCGGAGCTTGCTATCGCCGAGCTGGGCGCGGTCGCGGACGGCCGTGGCGAGCAGCTGCGCGATGAGGCCCATCCCGCCGAGACAGACGAACGTGAGCAGCCGATCGGCGGGGAACGTGCTCGCGACCGGGATCGCCGCGAGCAGCATGCCGGTTGCGAAGAAGCGCGCGGTTGGATCGCGGCGGAGCAGGCGAGCGCACGCGAATGCGATCAGGCCGAGCAGAACCAGCGCGATTGCGAGCATGACGGCGAGCACGCCGAGCACCGGATAGAACGACGCGAAGTCTGACCACGGCAGCGCGAGCGCACCGGCGAGCAAGAACGGCAGTCGCTGCGCGGCGGCACCGAGGAACGCGAGCGGATCGCTGCCCGGATCGAGGTAGATGCCGGAGCCGAAGACGCCGTAGCCGAGCTTTGCGTAGATCACGCGCCACGCGACGACGAGGAATACGTAGGGGGCGAGTGCGAGCGCGCGGTCGCGCCAGCTGCCGCGATCGAGCCACAGCGCGTGCGCGGCGACGTACGCGAGGATCGCGACCGATGACTCGCCGGCGCCGAGCGCGACGACGAACAGAGACGGCGCCAGCCAACGGCCAGGCTGCCAGCCCTCGCGCCGCCAGCGGTCGTGCGCGAGCAGCACAGGCATCGCGAGGCAGAGCGCGACGAGCGCGTTGCGATTCGCGATCCAGCCGACGACCGGACCGCGGGCGTCATCGAAGGCGTAGAGCGCGAGCGCGAGCACGGCGATCCACCGCGCGGCGAGGAAGCGGCGGAAGAACAGCCAGGCGAAAACGAGCGACAGCGCGAGCCACACGAGGTTGTGTGCGAGCTGCGCCGCCGCGTTGTCCGGCCACAGCGCGTGGTCGAGCACGTGCGTTACCGACGACAGCGGGCGCATGAACGACAGCTTGAGGTGCGGATCGACCCACCACGGGAACAGGCCGCCATCGCGCAGCTGCTCGGTGTCGGCGACGTTGCCATTCGCGAACGTGAACAGATCGAGCGAGCGCGGATGTAGTCCGGCGATGCCAGTATCGTCGCGCTCGACGACACGGTGCAGGTGATCGTCGGCCGTGAAGTTTGCGGTGATCGCCGGCGCCGCGAGCGCGATGCCAATCGCGAGCACGACCCACGGTGCGTAGCGTGCACCGAGCCAGCGGACCATCGCGTTCACGAACCTAGTAATGGCGCTCGAGAACGTACCAGCCGAACGCGCGCAGCATCAGCCGCTGGAGCGACGGATCGAGCAGCGGCTCGGCCTTGCGCCAGCCAGCCTCGACGAGCTCGCGTGCCTGGTCGGCACACGCCTTGATCGCGCCGCAGCTCTGCACGAGCTCGATCGTTGCCGCGATCGTCGCGATGTCGGTCGGCTTGCTCTGTAGCGTCCGCCACAGGTGCTCGCGCTGGTCCTTCGGCAGGCGGCTCATCGCGTACGCGATCGGAAGCGTTACTACGCCGTTCGCGATGTCCTCGCCGCGCTGCTTGAGGTTGCCCTTGAAGCCATTGAGGTTGAGCACGTCGTCCATGATCTGGAACGCGAGCCCGACCGCCTCGAAGAACTCGCCGACCGCCGCGATCTGCTCGTCGGTGCCGCCACCGGCGACCGCGCCCATGCGGGCCAGGCAGCCCGCGGGTGCGGCGGTCTTGAGGCGATGGCACGCCAGGATGCGCCCGGCGAGCTCGGTGCTGTCACCGGTCTCGACGACGCGCGGCATCAGCGACGCCATGCCGCCGAGGTCGATCGCCTGGCCGGCGTGACCGGCGCGCATCGCGGCGAAGTACAGGTCGTAGATGCGGAGCTTCTGCTTGTCGTTCAGCTCCTCGGAGTGCAGCTGGTTCTGGGTCAGGAAGTACGCAGCCGTGCCCGAGTTGATCGCGATCGGCTCGCCGTAGGTGACGTGCGTGCACGGCCCGCCGCGGCGTACCGTCGACTTGTCCTGCACGTCGTCGACGATCAACGACCCGACGTGGAGTAGCTCGGGCATTGCCAGCCACTGCGAGAATTTTCGAGAGTCGCCGCCGACAACATCACAGCACGCGAGCGCGGCATACGAGCGCCACGACTTGCCGCCGCGATCGACCATCTCGCGGATCGGCTTGATCAGCGTCTCGGCCATCGACGGACGATCGACACCGTCCATGTAATGCGCGAGCTCTTCACTCGCGATCAGGTCGCGCAGCTCGTCGTGCGTGGGCTCGAGTGGCAGTGCCTGCGCGGTCGAGCGGCGCACTTCCTTGCCGACTGCCGAGAAGAAGTCGTCGAGCGTTTCGATGTTCTCGAAGCCGCTGCGCTCGATATACGCGAGGCCCGAGACCTGGCGACCGTTCGCGGTGCCCTTGACGGTGCAGCGTCCTTCCCAGAACGCCGGCTTGGAGATGACGGTGATCAGCTCCTGGTCGGGGAACGCGGCTTCGATCGTGAGATCGATGCCCGCCGACGGCGCAGTAAGCCGCCAGCTCGTCGGGTAGTCGTGGAACGTGCGATGCGACGTCCACGTCTTCACCGGCTTGAACGTGACGTCGTCGATCGAGCGACGCTTCGAGTCCGCGTCGATCCCGATCATCCACTTGCCGACCGTCTCGTGCGACTTCACATCGATGATCTCGTATGCGGTGAGATCGGTGCCGTCGTCGAGCTGGATCGCGGTCCAGTTCCAGCCGAGGTCGCGTATGCCCGCGCCTTCGCCCTGCGCAGCGGCGTCGGCTTTCGTGTCGTCGGCGACGTAGCCGCCGAATTCGTGATCGTACCAACCCTGCGCGGCAGCGACCGGATGCGTTTCGCCGCCGACCGTGATCGTGCCGGTCACAGTGCAGCGCGGAATGAAGTAATAGAACATCTGCTCGCCGGCGTTGCCGCGGACGACGCCGTCGTCGCCGTGCCGGATCGGCTGCTTTTGCGGCGCGAACACGAGCTCGCATGCGGTCTGCTTGTCGTCGTGGACGAGCTGCACGCGATAGCTGCCGTCGGCTTGCTTCTCGAAACTGCCGCTGCCGTACTGCACGTGCAGTCGGTCGCTGGCGATATGCACGGGGCCATCGAACACGCGATCGGGTGCGGGCACCTGACCGCGATCGAGGATTTCTTTCATCGCGCGGTTGAGTCGATCGTCCTTCGCGCCGCGGCCGTTCGCGAGGCGCTGCAGACCGAGCTCGGGCGCGCGCTGATCGACGCGTGACTCGCCGTGATAGCTGCCGCGATCGAGATCGCTGAGCGCCCACGTATACGAGTGCGCGTACTCGACCGCGCCGGTCTTCTCGTCGACCGCATTGATGATGCGGAAAAACGCGGCGAACAACCCGAACGTGCGGCCGTCGGCAAGCCGCAGATGCGAGTTGACGTACCACCACTCGGTGTCAGCCGCGGGGTGCGGCAGGTCGTGATGCGCGAGGTCGATCGTCCCTTGCGCGGGCCACCAGCTTAATTTCCCCATACGGCTGGACGGCACGCTACACGCGATGCAGCGACGGGTTCAACGAACAATTTGCTGTGCAAACTGTTAGTGGCTGCGCAATTCGCGCATCGCCCGCTTTCAATGTAACGGTTAAGTTTCCGCCGGATGACACTGACGATCGAGACCCTCGCTGCCGAGCCTCGCTGGGAACTGGCGAAGGTTCAGGCGCTGCCCGGGCGCAGCAGAGGCGATTTGCTCGGGTCGTGGGGCAGTAATGTCATGAAACGGTTTGGTTCGACCGGCCTGCAACGTGTGCTGCGGCGCTTACCATCGCCCCTCGACGCGCTACCGGCGACGCTCGGCGCGAAGGACTGGGTGCCGGTCTACGCGCAATTGCTCGTGACCGAGGCGATCGTCGACGAGTACCTCGGCGGTGACATGCGCGCGCTCTATCCGTTGCTCGTCGAGGATACGCGCGCCGGCATCGGCAGCGTGCAGCTCGTCGTGCTCAAGGCGATGGGGCCTGTGCGCGCGCTCAAGCTCGCGCCGCGAACGTTTCGGCACGTGCACGAGCAGGGCAGCGTCGACGCCGAGGTCGGCGGGCGCAGCGCGCGGATGACATTCTCCGGCTCACCGCTGTTCACGCATCCGACGTGGCGTCTGCTCCAGCTGTTTGCGACCCACACGATGCTCGAGCTGACCGGCCGCCGCGGTTCGTCGTCTGGCGAAACCATGACAAACGGCTTCGTCGCGAACACGAATTGGTGAAGGTCGTTTTCGTGCGACCGGAGGCCGGCAAGCGGCTCGTTTCGGCATGAAACAGCTGTGGCCAATTGTCCTCACGCTCGGAGGCTGCATCATCAGCTCCGGGCCCTCCGACGATATCGACCAAACGCAGGCCGACGTCGATCACTACAACCAGCTGTCGGCCGAGCTCGACGCGCGACGCTCCGAATTTCTCGGACGCGACGTGCAGGAGCTCGCCGCGGCGGGCTCGACGCTGTACTGGCTCGACACGACCAACTTCAATCCGAAGCTGATGCATTACGACGGGCAGACGAAGCTCGCGTACGGCTTCTCGATCGGCGACGGCAACAACTACAACTATCGTGCGTCGGCGAGCGTCGTCGTCACCGCAGAACCCGGCTCCGACGCCGTGATCTACCGCGCGTACGACGCTGTCGCCGCAAATCGCCTGCTCGGCACGACGTCGCTGCCGAAGCCGGTCGGCGCGAAGTGGAGCGCGTATGCCGTCGACAGCTCGACGGTCTACATCATGGACGGCACGACATTGAAGAAGTGGCTGCCGGGCGGCGACGTGACGACGGTGACAACGCTCGAATCCGCAGGCGTCGAGGCGGGCGAATTCTGGGACTTCGGCGTCGCCAGCAACACGATGGTGTTCATCGAGAGCGGCCGCGTGTGGTCGATGGATCTCGCGGCGAACCACGCGACGTGGTTGATGAACATGACCGAAGCAGGCGGTACCGTCGACTTCCGTCCCGACGGTGTGTTGTTCGATACCGCGACCGGTCTGTCATTTTACGACTACGCGCAAAGGAAGCTGATCGACATCCGCGCAGCGATCGACGCGAACCCCTTCAAGATCAACAACACGTTCGCGAGCGCGGCGAAGTTCGACACGGACTTCACGCGTTACAAGCAGTGGGTGCTCTACATCGGGCAGAGCGGGCTGTTCGCGTATGACTTCAAGGCCGACAAGATCACTCCGCTTTTGCTATCGCCGAATCGCGCGGACCTTCGCGTCGATTACCGCTATCCGGTCGCGCTCGATACGGGCGTGGCCTTTGTCACGGGCCTCACGAGCACGAGCGGCGCCACGGGCGCCGACGGTCCTACGTACACGCTGGACCTCAAGCCAATTCTCCATTGAAGAAATTGCGCAGGGCCAGTCAGCTCTTGGAGCCGATGAAAAGTTTGTGTGTCGCCTCACTGTGTGAGGAATTCTGACTGAACGCCCTCGCGAACTATCGTTCAATAGCGCGCGCGATGTTGATAGGGTGGTGCTCGTGT
>DASUFX010000406.1:0-8483 GCA_036274355.1 Kofleriaceae bacterium
CGAGGAAGAAAGGGCAGGTGACGGTAAGGGGACTCACGGCTTGACGCGACCGCTCGGTAACGGAGATCACTCGGAGTCGTGCGGGCTGTCGTCTTGTGTGCCGATCCGGAGCAGACCTCTCGTGAACCGGGGTCGGTTGCCACGCTCCTCGTCGAGCTGGGCGGGCGTGTCTCGGTTGGACGCTTTGATCTCGGTGGCCTCGACGAGGAAGAGCTCGTAGCGCACCCGCCCGTCGCGGTGATCGTCGAGGCGGGGGACGAGCTTCAGCGCGCACAAAAAACGATCCAGAAAATCCGTGATGGCGGACCTCTCGTGGAAGTTCCGATCTTGATCGCGGTCACGGTCGCGCGCCTGCCATCGCTCGATTTTTCGATCGGCTTTGACGACTTCGTGCTGATGCCGATCGTGCCCGCGGAGCTCTACGCGCGCATGCGCCAGCTCGACTGGAAGAGCGCGACGTTTGGCTCCGATGAGGTCATCAAGATCGATGACCTGTTGATCGACATCGCGGGCTACGAAGCGCGCATCGGTGGCCGCCGCATCGACCTCACGCATCAGGAGTTCGAGCTGCTGCGGTTTCTCGCTCAGCACCGCGGCCGCGTGTTCACGCGTCAGGCGTTGCTCGAGCGCGCGTGGGGCTACGCGTATGCCGGCGGCACGCGCACCGTCGACATCCACGTGCGGCGGGTCAGGAGCAAGCTCGGCACCGCCGGGGAGCTCATCGAGACCGTCCGCAACGTTGGCTACAAGATGCGCGGGTAGGGGCATGTGCCCCTGCCTTGACCGTGTATCCTGGTTCGGTGGCAGGTCGGGCCTCGATCGTAGGAGCCGCCGAGACGAGCGTCGGCAAAGTGCGCGATCACAACGAGGATGCGCACTTCATCGATCCCGAGGCCGGCATCCTCATCGTCTGCGACGGCATGGGTGGCCATGCAGCGGGCGAGGTGGCGAGTGCACTCGCGGTCAAAACGATTCGTAATCGATGGTCGAGCGAAGGCGTCCAGCGCGCGATCGATAGCTGGCACAAGCTCGGCACCGCGGAAGCACGCAAGCAGCTGATTCTCGCGATCCAGAAGGGCGTCGTCGACGCGCACGACGCGATTGTCGCCGAGGCCGAGGCAGATCGCGGCAAGGCTGGCATGGGCACGACGCTCGTCGGCGCGATCGTGGTCGGCGGTGATGTCGTGTTCGCGCATTGCGGCGACTCGCGCGCGTACATCGTGCGCGACAACATCGCGATGCAGCTCACCGAGGATCACACGCTGCTCGCGCGCCTGCTCGCGGCGGGTGTCGACGTCGATGTCGATGGCGACGGCATGCGGTTCAAGAGCATGCTGACGAACGCGCTCGGCATCGGCCAGGAGTGCAAAGTGTCGACGTTCATCGTACCGGTCGCCGACGGCGATCGGTTCCTCTTGTGCAGCGACGGCATCACCGAGTACGTGAAGGAGCACGAGGTCGGCGAGGTGCTGTCATCGTCGGCGAGCCCGGCGCGTGCCTGCCAACGCCTCGTCGAAATGGCGCTCGCGCGCGGCGGTGGTGACAACGCGACCGCGCTTGTCGTGCGTGTACTCGAAGCCGGCGAGACGTCGCGGCCGGCGGAGCTCTTGCGCCGCGAAGAACGTGCGATTCACTCGTGCCCGCTGTGGGCGAAGGTCAATCCGCAGCAGCGCCTGCGTGCGCTGCGCATCGCCTTGCCGCGCGACTATGCGCTGAGCGAGAAGTTGCCCGCGCAGACGCTCGGCGATCGCGTCGCGTGGATCATTGTCGAGGGCGATCTCGAGCAAGACGGTCACGTGCGCGGTCCCGGCTCGCTGATCTATCCCGAGGCACTGCTCACCGATCGGCCGCTGCCCGACAAGGACGGCCTCGCGGTCGCGCAAAGCGACATCCGCGTGCTCGCGATCCGCAGCGACGATTTTCGCGAGCTGTGCGAGGACGATCCGGAGCTTGGCGAGGCACTGCTCGCGGCGCTTGCCGCCGAGATTCAGCTCCGTCGCCCGCATCGCCGAACCGGCAAGATCGTCGTGAACGGCGATGGCGAGGAGCGCAGCGGCACCGATCCGGGGCTCGAACCGACGATGCCCGGCCTCTCGACATTCCCGCGCGCTCGCACGCCGACGGATCGCGGTGTGTCGGCGGTCGCACGAGCGCCGACCATCCCGCCGCCCGTCGACTCGCGTGCGGGGACCGAGCCACCGGCGCGCATCAGCTCGCCGCGACTGTCGCGCGGCAGCACACCCCCGCTGTCGAGCCTGATCCAGGCGCCGACCGATGTCGAAGGCGATCTCGATCGCGCGCTCCTCGATCTCACGGCCGACAAGAAGGCCGTTGCCACGAAGCAGCTCGAGCCCGCCGACGACGAGGACGCCGAGATCAGCGTCGAGCCGCGCAAGGACGACACGCCCGTCCCGAAGACCGAAGCGAAGCGGTCGCCGAACCTGAGCGAGCCAGAGATCTCGATCGAGGCACTCGAAGACGAAGCGGACGCCGCACCGGTCGAGGTGCTCAAGGATACGTCGTCGCAGAAGATCACGATGACGAGCGACGCATCGGATCCCGAGATTGTCGTCGCGCCACTCGCCAACGGCGACTCCGGCCCGGAGCGTCCGCGCCCGAAGCGCCAGACCGACCAGCCCGATTAGTCTCGCCGATCTGGATCCGTGCACGTGCACGTACACGATCTCAGCGTCGAACCAGCATCGTTTCTCCCGAACCGGGATCGTGACACCGAATGTCGTGCCCAGATCGACGATGCGGAACAGGTCGCGGGCAGACAACCCCAACCGAGACGCCGATCGACGAGCTGCGATCAGCGAATTCCCCCACTCGCCCGGCACTGCTGGTCGGTGACCGCACTGTCCCGAGCTCCTTCAGCACATGCTCGGGGCAACGCTTATCGCCGAGTGGGGCTCGGCGGCCGTGCACGTGACACGTCGGATCGAGTGACCGAACCGTGGGTTACTGGCGGTTGTACTCGGTGAGATCGACGGTCACGTCGCCGAGCTCGGTCTTCGCGAGCACGCGCAGCGGTACGCGGTCGGCGTCATCCGACAGCCACACGGTGAACGTGCGCATCGGCTTGTCGGTCTCGATCGTGAAGTTCGGCCGCGCGCGGAACGATGCGCCTTCGAGCTTGATCGCGCGGCGATTGCCGACCGCCGAGCCGATCGTCTCTTCGCCGACGAACTTGACGTCGACGCGCCACAACCGCCGGCCACCGACGACGAACACCGAGCGCGTCGTGCCCGCCGCCGGCCGCCAGCCGCGGATCTGCGCCATCGCCGAATGCGTGTCGTGCACGGCCTGCTGGCCGAAGTTGATCTTGAAGTTGTGCGGCGTGGGGTCGTCGCTGCGCGTGTAGGTGACGTCCGCGATCGTGCCGACGAACTTCGCCGACGCCGTCGTCTTCTTGTCGCCTTGTTCGACGAGCGTCTCGAGCTGCAGCGGGCGGCCCGAGCCCATGTCGATCACGGTGGTCGCTTCGTCGACGATGCGCTTGAACAGCGCGGCCGCACCAGCCGTATTCGCGCGCGACTTCACGACGACCGCCTTCTTGCCCTCGAACTCGCCGAGCGCGCCGACCGCGAGTGCCGCCTCACCGGCGAGCACACCGCCGAGTCGCACTTCGAACGCCATCGTCTCGCCGGGATTGAGGCCGACCTCGTTCGTGGTCGTCTGGACGATCCCCGGCTTTGCACGCTGCGGGAGCGTCATCGCTTCAGCGCCGGCACACCCGGCCAGCACCGCCACGAGCCAAATCGATGTGCGCCCCACCGATATAGAATGGACGAACCAGCGCCGCAGGCAAGCAGTGATAGGGTGTGGCTGTGGAGGCGCGCACGAAGGTCGGCATCACGCTCGGCGATCCGGCGGGGATTGGCCCCGAAATCGTCGCAGCGGCGCTTCACGCTGCACCGCGTGAATGGCGCGACCGCATCACCGTCTATGGTGATCGTGGGCCCTTAGAACGGGGCGCGAAGGCACTGGGCATCACGGTTCCGGACGTGGCGCTCGTCGAAAGCGGCGAGGGCGATCGCGCGGTCGCCGGTACGCCGGATCGCGTGAGCGGCGCCGCACAGGTCGCATACCTCGAAGCTGCCGTCGCGGCGGCTGCACGCGGCGAGCTCGCTGCGATCGTCACCGCGCCAATCTCGAAGACGTGGGCACGGCGCGCCGGCTTCGAGTTCCTCGGCCATACCGAGATGCTTGCAGCACGGCTCGGCGCCCGCGACGTCGCGATGTTCTTCGTCGGCCCGAAGCTCAAGGTCGCGCTCGCGACCGTGCATCGCCCGCTTGCCGAAGTCGTTACCGATCTGACGACCGAGCGCGTGCGCACCGTTGTCGAGCTCGTGACGAAGTCGATGGTGCGTGACCTCGGTGTGACCGCGCCGCGGATCGGCGTCGTCGGTCTCAACCCGCACGCGGGTGAGGATGGCCTGCTCGGCGACGAGGACGCCGAGATCATCGCGCCCGCGCTCGAAGAGCCACTCGCGCCGGCGACGCTACTCGGCCCGCTCGTGCCCGACGCTGCGTTCCGCGATGCGGTGCACGGCCGCTACGACGCGCTCGTCGCGATGTATCACGACCAAGGATTGATCCCGGTCAAGCTCGTCGACTTCGAGGAATCAGTGAACGTCACGCTCGGCCTACCGATCGTGCGCACATCTCCCGATCACGGCACTGCGTACGACATCGCAGGTAAAGGCGTCGCGCGTACAGTGTCGATGCAGCGCGCGCTCGCGCTCGCGATCGAGATGGTCGCGCGCCGCGCCGCGTACGTGTAAGCGCTACTCGGGAGGGCAGTAGCAGCCGTACGACGAGTTGCAGGCGTCGAACGACAGCGGCGGCCCCGGGCACCGGATCACGCAGAGCCACAGCTCGTGCGTCGAGCAATTCACGCCGCAATCGACGCCATTGTACGTGCACGTGCTCATCGTTTGGGTCTCGAACGTCGACACGTCGCCGGTGTTCTGGAAGCAGATGGTCCAGTACGCCTTCGTATCTTTCACGCGGACCTCGCACGCGTGAACGCCGCCGATCGGTAATCCGTGACCGTCGGTTGTCTCTTCTGGATCCGGTTCGACGACGACCAGGCAACCGGCAAGCATCAGCAACATCCAGCGCGTCATGCAGCCTCTCGCGAGGCTGGTCGTTGTTCACGTCACGTGCCGCGTGGAGCGCACGCGATAACCGTGGACTAGATCACTTTGCGCGGACGCGAGCGAGCGCCTGATGCTCGACGCGCAGGACGCCGCGTACGCGGATCACTCGTCCCAGGTCAACCACTCGCGAAACGCGATGCCGAGGTTCACGTCGTCTTGCACCGAGCCGGGCGGCGGATCGTTTGGCCCGATGTGATCGATGTGAACGAAGTGCGCTGACGTGCTCGGTGGTATCGGTTGCGGTTCGCCGCCAAACCCGAGGCCGCGACCGTACTGCGTCGTCACGACGCGGACCGTACGCTTGGAGAGGTTCACGACCCACGTGCCCTCGCTGATGAAGCTGTCCTCTTCGGTCGGCGATTTCTGGCCCGGCGCGAGCGTGACGTCGGGAATGCGATCGGGGCTGAGTCGGCGCACGACCGATGGGCCGTGATCGCCGTCGTGCACCATCACGTATTCGTAGCGATGCAGATACGACCAGTAGAACAGCGCGATGCCGAATGCGATCGCGAGTGCCGGCGACCAGCGCACGAACGTGCGACGGAACGAGCGCTCGTCGCTCACGACCTTCGCGTCGGGAAGGCGGGACCGCTCTGCCGCGCGCATACGATAGAGCTCGCGCAGCACGAGTACCGCGCCGGCCGCGATCACGAGGCCGCCGTACATCAGGATGTTCCGCAACAGCGGCGCGAGGAGCATCCCGCGAGGTTAGTACAGAGCGCGCAGCGCTTCGGTATCCGAAATGATGACTTTGCGGCCTTCGGTCTGGATCAGGCGCTTGCGCTTGAACTGCGACAGCGTGAGCGACACGGTCTCACGCGTGGAACCGATCAGGTTCGCGAGCTCTTGATGCGTGATCTTGAGCGCGACGAGCGTGCCGCGTGCATCGTCGACGCCGTACTCGCCGGCGAGCTTGACGAGCAGCTCGGCGAGCTTGGACGAGACGTCGCGGAACACGAGCGCCTCGACTTTGTTCTCGAGCTCGCGGCGGCGCACGATCATGAGGCGCGTCATCGCGAGGCCGAGCGATGGATGGTTGTGCATCAGCTCTTCGAAGTGAACGCGATCAATTTCGGAGAGCAGCGCGTTCTCGACCGCCTCGGCCATCTCGCTGCGCGGACCGCCATCGAGAAGACATGCATCGCCGAACAGCTCGGCGGGACCGTGATACGCGAGCGTGAGTGACTTGCCATCGCGCGTGACCTTGCTGACCTTGATGCGACCGCCGTGCACGAAGAACAGCGAGCGACCCGGGTCACCGGGCAAATAGATCACGTCGCGCCTGCGTGCTTCGCGCAACTCGACTCGTTCAGCCATGCGCGCGATCGCGTCAGGACCGAGGTCCGCAAGAAGCGGGACCTTGCGCAAATACCAGAGGACTCGCTTGGGGTCAGGCACGATTCAATTGTAGCAGCGCTCGCAACAGGATGAACCCTTGTCGCGTTGCTTACTAAAGTGGCACGTGCGTGATTTCGCCGAGTTGCGAGATTGGACTGATCTCCGGCGCACCTGAAATGAGCCTTACGTGGGCAGCCCAACGCGCTAATCACATCAGAATTTTCCCTTGATCCTTAGATCAGGATGTCGCCCGACTCGCCGCGGATCGCGATGCGGATCGTCTGATCGCGCCAGGTCGGTTCGCGCGCCATGCGTTCGGCGAGCGGCGCGACCACCAGATCTTCGATCGTGCGGCGCAATGGTCGCGCACCGAGTTTCGGATCGTGACCGAGTGCTGCGAGGCGCGCGCGAGCGCCGGACGTGAGCTCGATGCGAAGGTTGCGCGCGATGAAGCCGGGACGTGCACGCAGCTTGTCGAGCTCGAGATCGACGATGCGCTCGAGCGCGGGCGGTGGCAGTGGTCGGAATGCGACGACCGAATCGAGACGGCCGAGCAGCTCGGGCCGGAAGAAGCTCTTGATCGCGTTGCTCGGATCGGGCGGCGCGTCTGGATCGGAGGAGAAGCCCGCGGGCCGCGGATCGGCGGCGCCGAGGTTCGTCGTCATCACGATCAGCGCCATGCGGAAGTCGATCAGGCGGCCGAGCGCATCGGTGAGACGACCTTCGCCAAGGACGCCGAGCAAGAGATCGAACGCGGCGTCGTCGGCCTTTTCGATTTCGTCGAACAGCACGACCGACAGCGGTTGGCGGCGAATGCGATCGGCGAGCGACGTGCCGGCGGGCGAGGGTGTGATCAGACGCGCGATCGCGGACGGCGTCGTGATCTCGCTCATGTCGATGCGCACGAGCCGCTCGCCATCGCCGAACAAGTAGCGCGCGAGCTGCTTCGCGAGCTCGGTCTTGCCGACGCCGGTCGGGCCGGCGAACAACAGCGCGCCGACCGGGCGCTGGGGATCGTCGAGGCCAGCCTTGAGGCGGGCGATCACGCGTGCGGCGACGAAGCACGCGGCGTCCTGACCGACGACGCCTTTGCGCAGCTCGGTCGCGATCGCAGCAGTGTCGAGCGCGCGCTCGGGCGAGAGTAGATCGACCGGCAGACCGGACCATGTACCGAACGTCGTCGTCAGCTCGGCGAGCGACAGCTGCGATTGCTTCTGCAGCGAGCAGTAGCTGACGAACTGCACGGCCTTGCCGGGGAACGCGGTGTCGCGGCGGAACGCGGCGAGCAGCTCGACGAGCCGGCGCGATGCTTCGTGCGACAGCACGACCGGCGGATCGAGGCGCTGACCGAGCGGATCGAGCAGCGCGATCACCTGCGCGGGGGTTGCTTCGGGTACGCGGACGACGCGCATCGCATCGAGCAGCGCGGGGTTGCGCTGGCGCGCGCGCACGAGCTCGGCCTCGTCGCACTCCGCGAACAGCGATAGCTCGCCAGCGAGCACGGCGGGCGTGAGCAGATCGGTGATCGATGCGCCGTCGGACATCGGCGCCATCGCATCGGCGAGCCGATCGATGAACAGCGTGTCGGCGCCGCCCTCGAGCTCCTTGACGATCGACAAGCAGCGCTGCTGCCACATGCCGAGATAGATCATGCCGGCGACGATGCGATCGGCGCTGGTCGCCCACAGCCGGCGCTTCGCGGAGCCTTTGCCGCGGCTGCGATCCATGAGGCCGCGTGCGATGCGGCGGACGAGCGCAGTCTTGCCGGCGCCACGCGGGCCGACGAACAGCATGCTCGGCAGGCGTTTCTCGTCGAGCAGCGACGCGAGCTCGTCGAAGACCGGATCGACGCCGACCACCGGCGGGAGGCGCCCGGCGCGCGCCATGCCGACCCAATCCTCGGCGACCGCTTCGAGCGTAGGGGCTGGGTCGCCGGTCTCTTCTGACTTCTTGCGCACGCGCGCGGCGGCTTCGATCGGG
>DASUFX010000407.1:0-6991 GCA_036274355.1 Kofleriaceae bacterium
GTACGGGAGTTGGGCTGTCTATCCTGCAAGCTTTGGCGCGCGCCACTTCGCGCTCACTGCGCTGCGCGTTCAGGCAGAGCTGCGCACGATGACTGTTGACGAGTGCCGCGATCCGCAGCGGCGTCGCACGCGGCTCGCGCGTTGGCTCGATGACGTCGTGCTGAGCGGCGCGGCCGAGCCGATCCTCGATCAGTCGGCGTGGCAGATGCCACCGGCCTGGGCCCGTCACTCGAAGAAGCAGCCGCCGCGCACGCTCGCGTGCATCGAGACTAACTAGACACCCAGCTGCTACGCGACAAAGGGCGCGGAGAGGCAGCCTCTTGTAATGAGGCGCTGACAATCCGTCGAATCCTCGGCGACACGTCCGTCGTCGGCCGTAGTGGTTGCGCGGTTCTACGAAAGGCCAAAACCGCGGCCCGCTCCCGGTGTCTCACTCCCATGACCTACCGCAACGACGTCGACGCGCTGGCCGCGCGCAAGGACGCTCTGGACGCCGACATCGCGAGGCAGACGCGCGAACGCGACGACGCTGCGCGCATGCTCGACGAGCACCGCGAACGGATGCGGCTGCCGGTGCTGCAGAATATCCGCGTCGCGTCGCCGTGCTCGGCGAAGTGGGAGGACATGACAGGCGATGATCGCGCTCGGCTCTGCGCGCAATGCGACAAGCACGTCTTCAACGTGTCGGAGCTGACGCGCGTGGAGGCGGAGGCGTTGATCGTCGAGAAGGCCGGGTCGCTCTGCGTGCGGTACTTCCAGCGCAAGGACGGGACGATCCTGCTCGCCGATTGCGAGATCGGAAAGCGCGGCGTGCGGCGGCGGCGCGTGATCGCAGCGGGCGTGGTAGCGGCGATGGCGGCGGGCGGCGGCATTGCGTATGCGATGCAGGAAGACGAAGCGAAGAAGGAAGAGCTCATCGCGGTCGCCGGTGGGCCGATGGGGGATCCGTATCCGTACGTCGAGCCGTCGCCGGTGCCGCATGCGCCGGCGCCCGAGTGCTACGCGTTTCGCGATGCTATCTTTGCTGTCGACGACTGCATTTCGGCCGAAATGCGCGCGCACTTCCGTGGCGTGTTCGTCGATGCGCTCGCGCAGTCGAGGTTGAATGATGAAGCGCAACGCATGCAGGCGGTCGAGACGTGCGTGAACGGCGCCGAAACGATGCGCGGCCTCGCGAAGCTCTGCGTCAAACAACCTTGATCGTTTGATCGAGCGCGGCGAGCTCAGCCGGGCCGCGGCACGATGTCGAGACGGACACGAAACTCGTACGTGCCCGCGTGGTCGTCTTTGCCTTCGCCAACCTCCACGTCGACGATGCGGACCGACGCCCAGCGCGTGTGCACCGTCACCCACCACTGCAGCGCGATGCCGAGAACATGCCCCAACGCACGAGCGAACCAGATCGCGGTCGCGACCGCGAGCACGCCAACGTGCGGCGGTGCGCTGACGACGTATGCGAACGCGCAGAACGCGAACACGCATACGCAGAGTATGGCGCGCTCGGCGAACCAGTTCGTGCTGCAGTCCGGTGTGTACGCGAGCTGCCTGTCGCCCGCCGCGAGCTGATCGATCGCGCGCTGCGCGGCGTCGCGGACGCGCTCGCGCCATAGCAGGTGAACTGATTCGCGAGGGATCCGCACGACGAAGCTATCGGGTGTGGCGAAGCCGCCGAGGCCAAACCGTATGAGTCGCTCTAGCAACGCGATCGTTGCGTGCTCGATGCCGTGCGAGATGCCGAGCCGTCGATCGCGACCGTCGATGATCCACACGATCACGACCGTCACGACCAACACGGCGCTCAGCGCACTTGCGATCAGAAGCAGCAGAAGGGGTAGCTTCAAATATTGCGTGAGGCTTGGATACGCGAGCGCCCCGAGCGTCCCCAGCTCGAGCCAGTGGTCGGTCAGCCACTCAGTCGCTGACTCCCTCGCCCCTTGCCACCACGTCACGATTCACCAGGTTCGTCGGGTGCTTGCCCGTCAGCACGAGGCGCAGTGCGCATAGCGGCTTCGGATAGGTGTGGCTCGCCGGCGAACACGTCAAGGGCAGCCGCGAAGATTTCCGGCCGTCGACGTAAGGTCGTTGTCGTCGCGCGTCGGCAGCTAAGGCAGGCCGTGCGGTTCGGCGAGCGCGGGGTCGCCACCGGAGGCGGGGTTGTGTCGACCGGTCTGCTGCTGCTCGCTGAGTAGCCGGATCATCTCGCGCTTGTGCTCGCTGTCCCATTCCGCGGGCGAGAACGTGCTCAACGGATATGTGCGCGTCGTGTACGTGCCGTCGAAGAACGGCATGTTCTCGAGGTCGGGATCCTTGTTCTCGACGTGCCGCGCGCCGCGCAGCTGACGGACCTGGTACGGCGCCGGCGATTTGGCGTCGACGAGCACCTTGCCGAAGAACTCGAGTGGCACCTCGGTGTTGCTCGGGCCGAGGTTGCCCTTGTAGCGGGTCCACGCCACTGGCGCATCGTCGCCCGCCCACAGGTTGGCATCGATGAGGTACCAGCCCTCCTTCTTCACCTCGATCCCGGCGTAGATGACGAGCGAGCCATTGACGATCGCTTCACGGAACGTGCCGGTGAACCGCGCCGGGACGCCAGCCTTCGGCGTGTACAGCACCGGGAAGCTCGCCTCCTGCGTCATCCCGCCGCCGTAGTCGAACTCGACGCGCACGTTGACGGTTGCACTCGTGTCGTACTGCGCATCCGCCAGGCGGAGCTCGTTGACGTAGCGTTCGCCGTTCTTCGTGAACGTCAGCGGAAGCTTGTCCGCGGTTGCCGACACGATCCGCACGTCGATCGGTTCGCCGTCGCGGCGCACTTCGAGAAATGCGTGGAGCACGTCGTCGCCGACGATCGTGCCCTTGTCGCCACTGAACCAGAACGTCACGTCGCTGTCCTTGGCGGCGTGCTGCGGGCTCTCGTAGCGGCGGTTCGGCGTGACGAGGTCGTGGTGGATCGACAGTGGCCGCGAGGTCGGCGGGTACTGATTGATCCGTTTGTATGCGGTGAGCGGATCCTCGGCTGGCGCGCGCGTCTCGCCGTACTCGCGATCGAGCGTGCTCGGCGCGACCGCGACGTTCGTGCCGAGCGAATGCGGTCCGCGTTGTGTGGTTGGCTCCGCGGCCACGGCCGGCGACGTCCCGACAGCGCGCGCGTTGGCGGCGCGAGCACTGCTGTCGCGTTGGCGCAGCGCGAGCACGAGGAGGATCACCGCGGCCGTGAGACCGCACACGATCAGGATGCGACGCATGGCTGACCTCCGCTATGGACAGTTTCCGCCGCCGCCGTCGTTACAGATCGCTTTGCGTTTGATCGCGGCGTGGTCGAGGCTGTAGCCGGCGCATGTGCCTACGATCGAGTGATTCGACCATCGCGCGGCGCTGCACATGTTCGTGACGCTGCATCCCGACGACGAGCCGCCGCATGTGGCGCCGCCGGCGGAGTGGAGCGCGACGATACCGTCGTCGTCGCCGGGCAAGAGGCCCGAGGTCACGTACCACAGCGCCCACGATGGACCGATGTCGCCGCCGACCTGATAGAAGACCTTGCCGTTGGTGTCGTTGTGGTTCCACGCGGTGCGGAAGTTGCCCGGCTTGACGGCCGACGCCAGGCTGCAGCCCGCGAGGAACTCCGAGAGCCACTTGCCGCCGGCGAGCTCGCTACCGCCCTCGTTGTTGGCGCTCGTATAGATGTAGCCAATGTTCCATGCGGTGTCGTAGGTCGCGAGGACCTTCGAGATCACCGCGCCACCGTTCGACCACGCATAGATGTAGCAAAGGTTGCCGTTGAGACAGTACGTGTCGAGCCGCGCCTTCAGATCGGCGACGGCAGTCGACATCGACGACGTCTGATTCACGGACGCACTGACCGACGTCTCGCCGGACCAGAAACCCATATTGTCGTCGGTGAACCAGTCCTGTGACCCGAGCGAGTCGGACCAGTTGTAGCTGCACACGCCACTAACGTGCAGGTTGTAGGTTGCTGCTTCCGCGGCAACCGGAGCGAGTGACAAGGCAATGACGATTGCGACCAGCGACCTCGAATGCATCTTCGACCTCCCCCATGGTGCGTTGAAGATTCGCAAGGAGGCTCACGGCGTGTGCAATCGCAAAACCACGCGCAACGAGCCGTAACTGGTTGAGACGTGGATGTGTGGCGCGATCGGTTGCTCAGACGATGAGCCAAGTAGCTCAGGTTCTGCGCAACGCTGCTCAAATGTTGGGCGACACGAGGACCACCGGTACGCCGAGCCGACCGGTCCTCATCGGCAACTGTCGTAGGCGCGTGTGGTGGGCACGTGGCTTGCGTCGAGAGACGATATGAAGGAGATCGCGCTCAACCGAAGCGGCGAACACCAACGAACGTTCGCGTTCGTGCTCGAACCAGATGAGGATCCGATCGCAGCGCTGTCGGAGCGCGCGCAAGCGTACGCACTCGCGAGCTGTCAGATCACAGCCGTCGGCGCGTTCTCGCGCGTCACGCTCGGGTACTTCGACCGCGAACAGAAGAAGTATCTGCCCATTCCGATCGAGGAGCAGGTCGAAGTGCTCTCGCTGATCGGCGATGTCGCGCATCTCGACGGCAAGCGCGTCGTCCACGTGCATTGCGTCGTCGGGCTCCGCGACGGCACGACGCGCGGCGGCCATCTCCTCGCAGCGCGGGTGTGGCCAACGCTCGAGGTGATCGTCAACGAGTGGCCGCGATTCTTGCAGAAGCGCTTCGATCCGAACCTCGGGCTCGCTCTGATCGATCACGGCGGCTGATTCGCACGCGTGTTGCACGTGCTGGGTTACGTCGCTCGTCGCGACGAGGAGTTTCCGATGTCAGCTCTCGATCGACCGTCCGAAATCATGCGGTGGACCTACGGGCTCGTGCCGATCGTGTCCGGCGCCGACAAGTTCACCAATCTTCTGACCGACTGGACCCAGTACTTGAGCCCGCTCGCCACCCGCGTGGTGCCGGTGAAACCCCGTACGTTCATGCGTGCAGTCGGGCTCATCGAGATCGCCGCAGGCGCGCTCGTGCTCAAGCGCAGGACGTCGCGACTCGGGGCATACGTGGTTGGCGGCTGGCTCGCTGCGATCGCCGCGAATCTGGTGATCAAGCGATCGAACTACGATGTCGCCGTGCGCGACCTCGTGATGGGAATCGGCGCCGTCTCGCTCGCGCGCATGCTGAAGATTCGCGAGACGCGGCCGTTTGCGTGCTAGCCATGTCGTCGCACGCGCACTACTCGAAGGCGACACTCGGCGGCCATCCGATCCACGCGATGATCATCGGGCTGCCGATCGCGCTCTACACGACCGGGATCGTCGCATTGATCGTCTACGCGGTGAGACACGATCCGTTTTGGTACCGCGCATCGATGACGCTGGTCTTGGCCGGCGTCGCGACCGCGCTCCTCGCCGCCGTATTCGGCGCGATCGATCTGTTCTTCGGCATTCCGCGTGCGACTCGCCCGCGCAAGACCGGCGTGAAGCACTTCGGGCTGCAGCTGCTTGCGACCATCTTGTTCGCGGGGGCGGGGTTCATGATGCTCGGGGATTGGGTCGGCACGCCTCCGGCGCCGGCCCACCTTCGCGTCGCGGCTCCGCTCGTGATCGGGCTCGCCGGCTTTGTGGCGATGTCGGTCGGCGCCTGGCTCGGTTGGAAGATGGTGCAGGTCGAGCATGTCGGCGTCGACATCACGAAGGTCGAAGCCGAACGCGCGAACGCTGCCCATCCGCGCGCCTCGGTCGAGCGGCAGCACGCATCACCTAACCGCTGACGCCTCCTAGTAGGTCGCAGGTAACGGACGGGCGCGACATTGATGGCGCGTGGCCGGTACGTTCGATGCAACCTCGTTACTCGCGAGGAGACCGCAATGTTACTTCCCTGGCTTCTAATGATCCTGATCCTGGCGGCGGCGATTGCCGGCCTCATCTACACGACGAGGCGTAAGTGGCGCGAGCATCACCGCGAGCCCGGCACGGGTAGGCGCTGATCGCGGTCACAAACTCGTGCCGCTCAGCTCCGCTTTCGCGCCTTGCTACGCGAGCGAGGTGCCGAGCGGCCGTAGAGCTTGCGTAGCTCGTCCTTCGCATTCTCTAGCGCGCGTTTCCGTGACGCCGGAAGCTTCGAGCCGGCGCGGTTCTCGTAGAACGTGAGCATCGAGAGCGCGGAGCGAAACGGATCCGCCTTGCGGCGCTTGCTGCGATCCGCCGACCGCTTCAGAGAACGGGCAATCTCCGACGGACTGCCCTTGAACACACCCGGCTCGAGGTCGAGCGCATTGCTACGCTCGCTGACCTCGCGTGACCAACGCTTCGGGTTGCGGGGCCTTCGCATGTTTGCCTACTGCGCTTCGATCTTCACCACGACCGGCTCCATGCCGTCGAAGCGGTACTGAACGTTCACGCGGTCGCCGGTGTCGGGCATCGTCATGTTGGCGCCACGCTCCGTGATCTTCAGCGTCAGCTCACTGCCGTTATCGCGCTGGATCACGAGCTCGTCTCCCGACACTGACTTCACGATGCCTTCGTCGGTCTGCAGCGGACCCATCCCATGCGCCGAGGACGGCTGCGCGGATGTATCACTGGGCTCGGTCGCACCTGGCATCCTCGTCGTCGGTTCAGTCGAGCGCGGCGTCGTCATCGGCGCTGTCGCTCGCGGGGTTGTGGTCTCGGGTTCGGTGGTCTCCGGTGTCGTCGTCGATGGCTCGGTTGTCTTTGGTGTCGACGGCTCCGTGGTCTTCGGCTCGTTCACCTTTGGCATCGTGCCCGATGGCTCGGTGGTCTCCGGCGCCGTCGTCGACGGCTCCGTGGTCTTCGGCGTCGACGGCTCGGTCGTCTTCGGCATTGTCGACGGCTCGGTGGCCCGCGGCGTCGTCGTCGATGGCTCGGTGGTGCGCGTTCTCTGCTGCGCCTCGTTGCGACGAGCCTCGAATTCTTGCCGCTGTTTCTCCCGCGCCTGCGTCGCACGAGTTTGCGCGTCTTGCGCCCGCTGGAGAGCCTGCTG
>DASUFX010000408.1:0-2775 GCA_036274355.1 Kofleriaceae bacterium
CTGCGGGTTGTTGATCTTCTCGGCGAGCGCGAGCCCATCCTCGAGTGTCTTGCGCGCCAGCGGATCCGCACGGTCGGCGCGGATCGAGCCGTTCAGCTCGAGACACAGCGCATGCATCGCGTCCGTGTTCGCGCGCGCGGCGCATTGCTCGCTACGCGCGATTGCGGCGTCGGCGTCGCCTTTCGCCCACGCGATCCAGGCGGCGGCGAGATCGATCTGCGTGATCGCGAATGGATCCTGCGGTTTGATCTGCTCGGCCTTCTTCAGCTGCGTCTCGGCATTCGCGATCCGGCCTCGCAATGCGGTCGCATATGCACTCGCCGCCCAGGCACGCGCCGCCGCATCTCCTTTGCGCTTGTCGGCGACCAGCTCGTACTTCGCCGCGGCGTCGTCGAGCTCGCCGCGCTCGAGACTGACGCCCGCGATGAGCTCCATCATGCCGACGCGACTGATGTCATCGCCGGCTGTGTCGTAGAGCTTGCGCGCAGCCTCGAACGCCTCTGCCGCTTTGCCGAGCTGGCCGAGCACGAGCTGCGCTTGTCCCTCGATCGTGCGCGCCTCCGCCTGCACACGCCACGCGCCTTTGTCCTGCGCGGTCTTCGCTGCAGGTTGCGCGAGCTCGAGCGCGCGCTGCGCATTCGACTTGTCGAGCTCGGCCTGTGCTTCGATCAGATCGATGCGCGCATCCGGGCCGATGCCACGAACGCGCGCGAGCGTCGCCGTCAGCTCGTCCGGCGTTTCGACGCCGAGGAGTGCGATGCCGTACTCGAGCTTCGGGCTCGCCGCGAACAGTTTCTTGTACTGCTCGCGAGCGTTCGCCGGTTTGCCGAGCCGCTCGTACGCTTGACCGCTCACGAGCAGCTGTTGATCCATGCCCAGCGACTTCACATTGTCGAGGGCGTTGCGTGCTGCCGCCTTGGCCTCATCAGTCTCCAACAGGCCCGCGTGCGCGTCAGCGAGCGCGATGTAGCCGGGTGCGAAATCGCGCTCCTTCTCGATCGCATTACGCAGGTGCTCCTTCGCCGAGCCGTACTTGAAGGCGTCGAGTGCGTCACGTCCCAAGACATATTCGCGCGCAGCGTCGGGATTCTTCGGCATCACCGCAAGCATCTCGCTCGCCTTGGCGACCGAAACGATGCCGAGTGCGGCGCGAATCTTCGTGCCTGCTTCCGCCGCGAGGGCCGGCAGCTCGTTCGCGCCTTTCGTGACCTCGACGCGCTGTTGCGTGCGACGGTCGAGGTCTTCGATGACGACGGTCAACTTCAGCTGATCGCCCGTCTGGAGATAGGAACCGGTGAGCACGACACCGCTGGCGAGTCGATCGCGAACCTTCTGGAGCGTCTCCTTGCTGAACGTCTGTTCGTTCCCGAGTCTCAGCTCGCCGCGCACCCGCTGGACGTCCTCCGCCGGCGTCACCCGCATCTCATCGGTGGCAATCTCGTTCGCAATCAGACCACTCACCGCCGACGACATCCAGTCGACGCTCTTGTCGCCGCTCAGATTCTTGAAGCCGAGCACGGCGATCGTGCGCTGCGGCGGCACCTCGTAGCTCGCCGTCTTCGATCGCAGCACGTAGCCGCCAACCACCGCGCCCGCGACGAGCATCGTGATCGCCGCGATCACCCCGAACCGCCGCAGCTTGCGGCCTGGATCGAACGTCAGATCCGCAAGCAGCGCATCCATCGACGGATAGCGCTTCGCCGGATCGGTCGCCATCCCACGCAGCAGCACGCGGCGCAAATGCGACGTCACCTTCGCGTTCTTCGGCGGCGGCTGCATGCGACCCGCGATCACCGCGTCGGCGAGCGCGACCACCGTCTTGCCGGGGAACGGCTGATCGCCGTACAGCGCTTGATACAGCGCGACCGAGAAGCTGAACTGATCCGAACGCTCGTCGGCAGCCTCGCCACGATGCTGCTCGGGCGACATGTACAGCGGCGTGCCCATCACCGCGCCGGTCATCGTCATCGTCGCCATCGGGCTCTTCGCGATGTCGTTCACGGTGCCGCCGGTCGGATCGAGCGGCTTCACCGGCACGGTCTCGATGCCGGCGAGCGAGCGCGCGAGACCGAAGTCGGACACGCGCACGCGGCCATCTTTGCCGAGCAGCACGTTGTCGGGCTTGAAGTCGCGATGCACGAGCCCCGCGGCATGCGCGGCTGCGAGCCCGCGTCCCGCCGCGACGAACTTGTCGAGGATCTCGCGCTGGCTGCGCTTGAACATCTTCTCCTCGAGCCACTGCCTGAGCGATCCACCGTCGAGCAGCTCCTGCGCGAGGAATACGAGGCGGCCCTGGATGCCGGCTTCGTGCACGGTGATCACGTTCGGATGCGTCACGCGCGCCATTGCCTGGCCTTCGCGCTGGAGTCGCAACAGCGCCTCGCGATCCTCGCCGGTGCCCTTGAGCACCTTGAGTGCGACGCGCCGATCGAGCTCGCGATCGTGCGCGGCGTACACCACGCCCATCGCGCCCGCACCGAGCTGACCCTCGACCACGAAGCGACCGATCTTCGCTCCGTGCCGGATGTCCGAGGTGTCGACGGGATCGCTCACGCGCCCCGACTATACGTTAGAGCGGAACGGTGTACCCGACGCGCAGCAGCAACTGGCGTGAGGCATCTCGCAACGGCGCGTGACCGCCGTCGTAGGGCTGATAAAAATTGTTGTCGTGATCGAGCAAGTTGTACACGCCGAGGCCCGCTTCGAGGCCCTTTATGTACAAATCGCGATACGACACGAACACGTTCGCGAGCACGATCGCATCCGCCTGCGAGA
>DASUFX010000409.1:0-2418 GCA_036274355.1 Kofleriaceae bacterium
GACCCAGCCCTGGCGATAGCGATGCGAGATCTCGAAGCGCTCGACGCGGATGTGCCGCAGCACCTGGACGTAATCGCCCTGATAGCTCGCGAGCAGCGCGTCGTAGATCGCGCGATTGCGCGGTGACAGCGCACCGCCACGCAGATAGTCGCTGAGCTGGAACGCCTTGCCCTCGAGCAGCTTGCCGATGAGCTTCTGGCGCTCCGCGAGCGGCACGAGCAGCAGCGGATGATCGCGAAGCTCGTCGCCGAGGCGCGCGTCGATCTGATCGTCGGGCAGATACGCGAACGACTCCATCGATTCGATCGACTGGCCGCCGCCGCCACAGCCGATGCCGCCCTTCGTGCTCTTCTGCGCCGGGAAGATCCAGCTGAAGCGATAGAGCGCGCCTTCGTCGAGCGTCGAGTAGTGCTCGAGCGCGCGGCCGAGGCAGCGGATGAACGTCGACTTCGCGGAGCCGTTCGGGCCGTGGAGCAGGATCAGCTTGTTCGGCCGGCCGTCCTGCACGAACGAGCGCAGGATCCCGTAGACCTGGTTCTGGACCGGCTCCTGGCCGAACAAGCGGTCCTCGCCGTTGGCCCACGGAGCATCGAACAACTTGAAGTGCGTCACCTGGCCAAACGGGTACGTGACCTTCTCGGTCCCGTAGTGATCGAAGCAGTCGACGATGTACTGCGTCGACGAGCGGAGCTGGCGTGTCGGCTCGGCGAACGCGAGCGCGAGGTACTCGGAGAACGACAGCACGCGGCGATTGCGCGTGAAGTCTTCACGCACAGCGGCGTTCAATTCGAGCAGCGTGTCTTTTACCGGCGGCGGAACTTCAGCCACGGCTCCCCCCGATCGCTTCGCTCATCGAAACGACCTTACTTTAGTTAGCGGCGACGGTGATCGTGATCGGCTGCTTCTTCGGATGGCAGCTGTCCTTCTCGCAAATCCCGAACTTGAAGACGCCCTTGATCTCGTAGCTGCCGGGCTTGTCGGCGGTGGCCTTGATCGCGAACGCGAGCCCCTGCTCGGTCAGCGTCGAGGCATCGCCTTGATCCTTGTTGCGGCCACCTGCCGACAGCTCGGACTTCGCGACCTTCACGCCGGCGGGAGCCTCGAGGAGAAGCTTGATCGGATAGTCGGTCGCGACGTGATAGCCGGTCGCGGGAGCGAGCTTGAGCGCGGCGGTCGCCTCAGCGCCTGCTTTGCCCTCTGCCTTGTCGACGGTGATCGATCCCTCCTCCGGCTTGAGGTGGAAGCGCGGATCATCCGCGTTGCCGATGCCCGCGCTAGCAGGTGTTGCAGCGGATCCGGGTCCACCCGTGTCGGCCGCGCCTTTCGCGCCGGGAACCGAGATCTTTTCTTCGCCGGAGGCGTTCGCCGGCACCTTGCCCTGATCACCCGGGGACTTGGAGCCGTTTCCACACGCAGCGCAACCAGTGCTGCCGATCAGAATCGCTAGGACGAGAGCGCGAGACATGCCCGCTAGCATAGCGGATCTCGGCGGTTACGCCATGGCGTGGTACTCTGGACGTTGCCGGTGAGAAGGGCTCAGCAGCTCGGCCGTTACCACTTGCTCGATCGCATCGCGTTCGGTGGCATGGCCGAGATCTATCGCGCCAAGACGTTCGACGGGAACGGCACGCCGCACCTCGTCGCGGTCAAGCGCGTGCTCGCTCACCTCGCCGAGGACGACGACTTCATCCAGATGCTCGTCGACGAAGCGAAGATCGCGAGCGTGCTCCGTCACCAGAGCATCGCGCGCGTCTACGAGTTCGCGCGCGCGCACGGCGAGTACTTCATCGCGATGGAGCATGTCGACGGTAAGGACATGCGCACCGTGCTCGAGCGCTGCCGCGCGAAGAAGAAGCCGATCCCGCCCGAACACGCTGCGTATATCTGTGCCGAGGTCGGCGCCGCGCTGCACGCCGCGCACTCCGCGGTCGACTCGCGCGGCCGGCCGCTGCGCATCATCCACCGCGACGTTTCGCCGTCGAACATCATCTGCAGCTATTCGGGCGAGGTGAAGCTGTGCGACTTCGGCATCGCGAAGGCGACGCTGTCGCGCGTGACGACGAAGACCGGCGTCATCAAGGGCAAGGTCAAGTACATGAGCCCCGAGCAGGCGCTCGGCCGCAAGCTCGATCACCGCAGCGACGTGTTCTCGCTCGGCAGCTGCCTCTACGAGATGCTGACGCGGATCCCACCGTTCACCGCGACGAACGAGATGGATCTGCTGATCATGGTGCGCGACGCGAAGTACCGCCCGGTCAGCGAGCTCACGCCCGGCATCCCGCACGAGCTCGAGGCGATCGCCGACAAGTGCCTCACGCGCAGCCGCGCGAACCGCTACCAGACCGCCGCCGAGGCCGAGGGTGACCTGCGCGCGTTCTTGCGCAAGTTCATGCCGAACTACTCGCGCAGCCACCTCGG
>DASUFX010000410.1:0-3407 GCA_036274355.1 Kofleriaceae bacterium
AGCCACGCATCGAGCGCGTCGCCCAACGTGCGCTTGGAGTCGACCGCAGGTGGCAACTCGCCCGCCTTGATCCCGCGCTGCGTGACGCGATGCTCTTCATCCGCGGCCTCGGCGTCGCGCTGCGAAGCGTACGTGCCGACGTAGACCTTGACGCTCTTGTCGCGAACGCGAGCGCGTCCGTAAACCTGAAAGCGTTTTGTCCCATCGTCCAACACGTGCACCTTGATCATGGCAAGGAGCCTACGATGGGCCTGCGACAGGGCGGGGTAGAAACGGGGTAGAAATCAACAATCGCGAGATCGGACCGCGGTCGGTCAGGTCCCGGTTTTTGGAGGCAGCGGGATGAACTTCGAGACCCGCCGCTGGTACTCGCGGTACGCCTCACCCTTGCTCCGGAGGGCATGATTCTCCGTCGGCGGAATGCCCGTTACCTTGAGGATCGAGATCAGGATGATCGCCTGGCCGAGCAACGGCAGGAACGCCCACGGCGTCGGGAACGCGAGGCCGTAGATCGCGAAGCCGAGCCACGTCACCCACTCGAAGAAGTAGTTTGGATGGCGCGAGTACGCCCACAGGCCGAACGTGAAGACCTTGCCGACGTTCGCTGGATCGCGTTTCCAGTGGGCAAGCTGCGCATCGGCGACGGTCTCGCCGACGATGCCGATCGTGGTGATGAGGAAGCCGAGGATCCGTAGCCAGCCGTTGTCCCACGGCGCCACGACGAACGGCACGACGAACGCGGTCGACAGCAGTGCGGTCAGCGCACCCTGCAGCTGGAAGAAACCGAAGAAGCGCTGCGATGCGTGCAGCGCCCAGCGCCGCCGCAATTCGACGTACCGGCCTTCCTCGGCACCCGTCGCCGAGCCGCGCGACACGAGATAACAGGTGAGCCGCGTGCTCCACGCGATCACGAGCGCCGCGATCGGGAGCCAACCGGCCTTCGGTGCAAGCGGCTGCAGAGCGAACAAGAGCACGACGGCGGTGAACGATTGCGCCCACCCGACGTCGACGATGCCGGCGTTCTTCGTGCGTTCCGCGATCATCCACAGCACGGCCTGGACGATCGCGCACAGCAGCCACGCCTCGAGGATGCGGAACGCGATCTCGGTAATCATTTGCTCCGTGGGAAGAGAACGACGAACGAGCGCTCGCCGCGCTTCCACACCCTCACGTTGGGATCGCTGTCCTTGACGAGCGGAAACCACGGTTGCTTCTGCATCGTCGGATCTGCTTCCGCGAGCTCTGGCACGATGAGATCGACCTCGATGAACTTGCCGCCGGTCAGCTGATCGACGCGCGCCGCGTAGCTCCAGTCTTCGACGCCTTCCGCTGGAAAGCGATCGTTGTGCAGCGAGCCGCCGTACAGCGCGATCCACGGGCGATGGCCGGGTTCCTTGTCGCGGTGCTTGATCGCTTCCTCGGCAATCCGGCCCAGCTCCTTCGTGATCAGGCCGAGCATGACGTCGGGAATCACGTCCTTGCCGCTGGGCGCGACGCGGTCGTAGTCGTCGCACGACAGCTTCATCGCGTGCGGCTGGATCTTCGCGGCACGCGCAGTCTCGGCGAGCACGGCGATTTCCGACTTCGTCTCCTGCGGGCGGCGGACCGTGATCTCGACTTTCGCCGTCGCGGTCTTCGCGGCTTGCCCGCATTTGGGATCGACGATCCAGGTCTCGACGATCAAGTCGCTGAGCTTGTCGGCCATGCCCGGCAGGCCGTTCGTCGTGAACCGCGATAGCGCGGACTGCACCTGCGCGCGATCGGTGCGACTATGCAGCTCGCCAAAGCCAATCACGCGCGCATCGGCCGGAATGACCGCGGCGAGCGCTGCGGCCAGGTCCTTGTACGAATCACTGGATACTGCAGGTGCCGGTGAGGCCGCATCGACCGCTGGGACAACCGCGACATGCGCGTCTTCGTAGTGCTTACGAGGCGCATCTTTGGCGTCTCTCCCGCAGGCGACGGTCAGCAGAAGCAGGGCCCAGAGCCTCACCCTGCAACGATACCGCGATATGTTCCGCGCCATGGGTCCGAGTGCCAGCGAGCTGCGTACCATCCCGCTGTTTCACGGCTTCGGCGACGACGAGCTAGCCGAGATCGCCGACCTGTTCAAACAGGTCGACGCCGGCGACAAGCCGTTGTTCGACGTCAACGAACCAGCGACGACGCTCTACCTTCTCACCAAGGGCGAGGTCGTGCTCGACCGTCCCGGTGACGACGTGTTCCGACTGCGGCCGCCCGCGTTGATCGGCGAGCTCGGTGCGCTGACGGGCCTCGCACGCTCGACGCGCGCCACGGTGACGTCTGGCGCAGTGGTCTGGGCGCTGCCCGCCAAGAAGCTCCAGGCATATCTCGGCGATCACCAGGAGCTCGGCGTTCGCTTCCTGGTCAATCTGCTCGGCACGGTCGCCGACAAGGTCCACCGTGACCAGCGCCGCATGGCCGACATGCGAGCGAATTTGATCTCGACGCAGAAGGAGCTCAAGCGCTTGCGCGAGCTCGTGCTCGAGTCCGTCGAGACCCCGATCTCCGCGCCGGTGCACGACACGCTCGACAAGCTCATCACGCACAACCGGCGCGTGAACTACCGCGTCGAGCCGCCGCCCGCGCTCGCCGCGCACTGCCGCTTCGAGAAGAGCACCTCGCCGATCGCCGACATCTCGCGCACGCACGTCACCGTGCAGCTCGCGAACGATCCGCCTGCGACCGGCAGCTGGGTCTCGGGCGTCATGCACCTCGCGGGCACCGAAATTCCGATCTCCGGCCGCGTCCATCGCACGCAGGGCCACAAGATGACGGTCGAGCTCGATCTCATGATCGACGAGTACGCGGCCGCACTCGAGGGCTACCTGACGCGCGCGCAGCTGCTCGACATCCTCTGCTAATTGCGGTCGCGCCAGCGATTGCGGTCGAGCCGGATCTCCATCCCTAACGACAGGAACACCGCGCGCAGATCCGAGTTGTCTGGGCCGACGCCGAAGCGGCCATGCAGCCGCAGCCACGCCGCGCCATCCGAGCCCTGCAGACCCCACGCGACGGAGCCTTCGACGATGGGCCCCGACTGCACCGCCGCGGACGACGGAGCCGCGACACGGTCGTAGCCCGCGCCGAGCGTCGCGAAGACGCCTTTGACATCGCCCGGCTGCGGGTGGTGCGAGAAGTCGATGCGGCCGCCGGCGAGCACGGTCTGGTGTAACGCGCGCTCGTCATCGCCGCGCGGCATCACGACGATGTCTCCGTGCACGAGGAAGTCGAACATCGGATGGAGATGGAGCGCGGCTTCGAGGCCAAAGCCCGGCACGATCGCGCCCTCGTGTTGCCCGTAACCGACGACCGGAATATCGAGCCCGATCGCCCAGGCCGAGCCGCGCTCGTTGCGCTCGACGAAGTCGCAGCCGGCGCCGACG
>DASUFX010000411.1:0-9029 GCA_036274355.1 Kofleriaceae bacterium
TGAAGTTGCCCGCCTTGCGATAGCGATCGAGCAGCATCGCGAACGCAGCCGCGCGATCGTTGCGCTTGAGAAATGCCTTCTCGTTGCGCGCCAGCTCGTCGCCCGCATCCGCCCCGAGGCCGGCCGCGGTGAGCTCGTCACTGCGCAGGATCAGCTCGTCGTTCGCAAGCTTCGCGTCGACAGTGGCGGCAAGCGCCGGGCCTTGCGGCTTCGGGTTGTCGGTGCCGAACGGACCGACCTTCACCCCGAGCGCCGCGAGTCGGCTGCGCGCGAGCAGCGAGTACCACGAGAACGGATGCTTCTCGACGGTGGTGCGGTAGCCGGCGATCGCTGCGTCGTTCTTCTTGAGCCGCTCGTCGATGCGCGCGAGCCAGTACGTGCCTTTGCCGCCCTCGAGCGAGCCGCTGTACTTCGCAAGCGCGGCGAGGCGCTCACGCGCGGCGTCCCACTCGCCGAGGAAGTAGTGCGCCATCCCGAGGAACCACGTCGCGTCGTCGACCCACTTGCTGCGCGGATACTTCGCGAGCGACGTCTCGAGCGGCTTGATCGCTTCCTTGTACTTGCCGCGATTGAAATCGAGCCAGCCGATGAGGAACGCTGCTTCCTCGGCCCACGGCGTGCGCGGATACGTCGCGACGACCTTGCCGTACCAGACGATCGCATCGTCATCCTGATCGGCGCGCGACAGCGCACGTGCTCCGTGGAACATCGCTTGGGGCGAATCGAGCTTCGCGTAGACGGCGAGCAACAGCTTCGCGGCATCGCCGTACCGCCGTCGCATACTGAACAGCGTCTCGCCGGTCCAGTAGTCGCGCTGGTTCGCGAGTGCTTCGGGAATGCCGGTCTGCGGGATCAGCGCGAGCTCGGCGATCGCTTGATCCCACAGGTGCGCGGTCGACAGTTGCTTCGCGCGCGTCAGATGATCGTTTGCGTCGAGCGGCGCGCCACCGAGCTCGAGCATGCGTTGCTCCGCGCGGGCGGCGAGCGGATGGCCCGGATGGTCGAGGACGACCACGCGATAGCCCTGCGCGGTCGGGGTCGCTTCTGCGATCCGAAACTTTGCGGTGCCGACGTCGCCGATGTCACCCGCGCTGTCGCTGTTGATCAGCTTCGCGTACGCCTTCGCCGCGCCGGCGCGATCGCCCAGCTCCCACGCACAATCCGCGAGTCGCCACGGCACCTGCGCGCCAAAGCTCGACGGCGAGACCTTCGCGAGCTTCTCGAACGCGGTCTTGGCCGCCGCCGCATCGCCGCTGCGCAGTGCGACCATGCCGCGTAGCCACAACAGGTAGTCGAGCGCGATGACCTTGCCGTCATCGATCTTCGCAAGGTGCTTCTTGGCCCCTGCCAAGTCGTTGTCATCGTAGGCGCGATAGGCGGCACCCAGCTGCTTGGCAGTCGCGGCGTCGACCTGTTTGGCGACCTGCTTCGTGGCCTGTTTTGCGGATTTGGCCGCCGCAGGTTTCGCCTTCGGCTTGGCCTTTGATTGCGCCTCTGCCGTCGACGACAGCACGAGGAGCAGCACGCACACCAAATGCCGCACGGTCCTTCGAGTATGTCGTATAACGCCCGCGATGGCATACGCGGCGCTCGACTACTACGCGATCGACGATCTCTTCACGCATGAAGAGCGGATGGTGCGTGACACAGTTCGCGAGCTGGTAACAACGCGTGTCATGCCGAGCATCGGCAAGCACTGGTCGGCCGGCACGTTCCCGCACGAGCTGGTGCCGGTGTTTGGTGAAATGGGATTGCTCGGTCCGTCGTTGACCGGGTACGGCTGTCCCGGCATCACGCCGACCGCGTACGGATTGATCTGTCAGGAGCTCGAGCGCGGCGACTCGGGAATTCGCTCGTTTTGCTCCGTGCAGGGCTCGCTCGTGATGTATCCGATCTGGGCGTTTGGCTCGGAGGAGCAGAAGCAAAAGTGGCTGCCCGAGATGGCGGCGGGCCGCGTGATCGGCTGCTTCGGATTGACCGAGCCCGATTTCGGCTCGAACCCGAACGGCATGCTGACGACGGCCACGCGCACGCAGGGCGGCTACCGGATCACCGGTACGAAGCGCTGGATCACGAACGGCTCGGTCGCGCACGTCGCGCTCGTGTGGGCCAAGCTCGATGGCAAGGTGCACGGCTTCCTCGTGCCGACGAAGTCGAAGGGCTTCACGGCGCGTGACATCCACGGCAAGTGGTCGCTGCGCGCGAGCGTGACGAGCGAGCTGATCCTCGAGGACGTCGAGGTCGGCGAGGACGCGCTGTTGCCGGGTGTGAGCGGCATGCGCGGCCCGCTGTCGTGTCTGTCACAAGCGCGGTTCGGTATCTGCTACGGCGCAGTCGGTGGGGCGATGGCCTGCTACGACGAAGCGCTGTCCTACGCGAAAGATCGCGTGCAGTTCAGCCGGCCGATCGCGGGTTATCAGCTCGTGCAGCGCAAGCTCGTCGACATGGTCCAGGAGATCACGAAAGCGCAGCTCTTGTGCTGGCGCATGGGCCGCTTGAAGGAAGCGGGCACACTGACGCCGGCGCAGATTTCGCTCGCGAAGCGCAACTGCGTCGCGATGGCGCGTGACATCGCCCGCGACGCGCGCGACATCCTCGGCGCGAACGGTGTCACCGACGAGTATCAGTGCGGCCGCCACATGCTGAACCTCGAGAGTGTCTACACGTACGAGGGCACGCACGACATCCACACGCTCGTCGTCGGGCAAGACGTGACGGGCCTCGCCGCGTTCGACGGCTAGCCATGACGAACCCGTACCGCGGGGCGGCGCAGAGTCGCAGACCAGATGTGCTGGTGTGCAGCGGCCTCGATCCATCTGGCGGCGCCGGACTGATCGCCGATGTTCGCGTCGTCTCCGAGCTCGGCGGCCGGCCGGCCGGTGTCGTCACCGCGTTGACGGTGCAGAACACGACGGGCGTCGTGGACGTGCAGCCATGCGATCCGGATCTCGTCGGCCATCAGCTCGCGTTCCTGCTCACGGATGTCGAGGTGAAGGCCGTGAAGATCGGCATGCTCGGCTCGACTGCAATTGCGAAGGCGATCGCGAACGCGCTGCAGCTCACCCACGCGCCGGTCGTGTGGGATCCAATCCTCGCGCCGACGCGCGGCGTGGTGTCGCTCATCGACGCCGACTTCGACGAGGCGCTCGCCGCGCTGCGGCCACACCTGACGATCATCACGCCGAACAAACACGAGCTCTTCCAGCTCACCTCGCGCCCCACCGGCGATCACGTCATGGCAGAGGCAGCCGCACGCGTGCTCGCGAACAAGCTCGACTGTGCGGTGCTCGTAAAAGGCGGCCACTTCCCTGGCGACGACGATGCGGTCGACGTGCTCGTCACGACCAGCGAGCGCCACGTGTTGCGCGGCAAGCGGGTTCCAGGTGGCGAGGACGTGCACGGCACCGGCTGCGCGCTGTCATCTGCGATCGCGACGTACCTCGGGCAAGGCCGCGACCTCGGCGAAGCGTGTACGCTCGCCAAACAGTTCGTTGCGAACTTGATCGAACATCCGTCTCACCCCGGACGAGGAGCATCGGCGGTCCTATGAAGAAGACGAAACGCAAAGCGAAGACCAGCTCACGTGGTGGCGGCAACTCGCGTGGTGGCGGCAATTCGCGTGGTGGTGGCGGCGACTCGCCGGACGCCGTGCTCGAGGCGATCGACAAGTTCGTCGCGGCGCGCAAGGCCGAGGTCGCGCGCATGACGGACAAAGCGATCAAGGCGAAGCGTCACAATCCGGAACAGCACCGCGCGCTGCAGCTCGCACGTGCGGAGCTCGCCGAAGCGCTCAAGCTCCGGCTGCGCGTCGCGAAGGTCGTGCTAGACGTCTCGCAGCGCCTGCGGATGATCGAGAACTCGGCACGATTCGCGATCGCGACGGCGTTCGCCGATTACCAGCAGCGCACATCGCGGAGCTGACATGAAGATCGTGGTGACGGGGGCGACGGGGTTTGTCGGCACACCGCTCGTTGCAGCGCTGCGCGAGCGTGGCGACGACGTGATCGCGCTCGTGCGCGACGTCGAGCGGGCCAAGCAGCACCTGCGGCCGGATGCAACGGTCGACGCACCGAAGCCGGAGCGTACGCCAGGCGCGAAGCAACCGGGTGCGCTGCACCTCGTGCTCGCGGAGCTCGAGACGCCGGGCGTGTGGTGCGACCGGCTCGACGGCGCCGACGCGATCATTCATCTCGCGGGCGAATCGATCGCGGGCAAGCGCTGGGATGCGCGCCAGAAGCAGTTGATCCGCGACAGTCGGGTCGAGACCACGCGCACGATCGTCGAGGCGATCGGCAAGACGACGACCAAGCCGAAGGCGCTCGTGACCGCCTCGGGTGTCGATTACTACGCGTTCGCGCCAACCAAGCACGAGTTCGACGACGACGAGATCACCGAATCCGATCCGGCGGCAGACACGTTCCTCGGCCGGCTGTGCCGCGACTGGGAGAACGAAGCGCGTGCAGCCGAGTCGTTCGGCGTGCGCGTGGTGAGCCTGCGTTGCGGGCTCGTGCTCGGCAAGCACGGCGGTGCGATCGCACAGATGCGCCGGCCGTTCGATCTATTCGCCGGCGGTCGCATGGGTAGCGGCCGGCAGTGGATGTCGTGGGTCCACCTCGACGACGTGATCGCTGGCTACATTGCAGCGGCAACCGACGAGCGGTTCCGCGGGCCGCTCAACATGGTCACCGACTCGACGCGCAATGCCGATTTCGCGAAGACACTCGGCAAGGCGCTCGGCAAGCCGACGTGGCTTCCGGTGCCCGCCTTCGCGATCAAGGCGGCGGTCGGCAGCGAGTTTGCCGAATCGCTACTCGAAGGCCGCCGCGTCATGCCGGCGAAGCTGCGCGAGCTCGGCTTTGCGTGGAAGTACCCGACGCTCGAAGGCGCGCTCGCCGCGTCGGTCTGACGTCAGTCGAGCTGGAACGTCGCGTGGACGATCGTGATGATGTCCTTCTCCAGGCTCGAGTGATCGTTGTTGCCCTCTTCGGATGTCTCCGTCGAGTTCGCCGGGTTGATGTTGATGATGCCCATGTCGGCGGCGACCAGGCGGCCGACCTTCGCACCGCCCGCGTTCTTGAGGATGTTGTCGGCGCGCGCGCGTGCATCCTTGCCCGCCGCAGCGAGCATCTCGATCTTGAGCTCACCGAGTCGCGTATAGAAGTACTCGGGCGCGTCGCTCGTGACCGACACGCCTTCCTCGAGCAGCGTCGTCACCTCGCGTGACGCCTTCTCGACCTTCCCGACGTCGGTCGACCGCACCAGGATCACCTGCGTGGTCTTGAACCCCTTCGGCGTCTTCTTCTCGACCTTCACCGGCTCCTTCACGCCGGGCAGGACCTTCAGCTCCTCGGTCACCTCGATGACCTCTTCGAAGCTGGTCGATTGCGGCTGGATCTCCTCGGCCTTGATGCCCTGCCCCTTGAGAAACTCGATCGTGCGATCGGTGTAGCCGCGCAGCTGCTTGTACGCGGTCGTGCGATCAGGCGCGGTCGCTTCGAGCGTCGCCGACCACTCGATCAAATCCGACACGATCCGTTTCTTCGCGGAGCCGGTGATCCGGATGTTCCGCTGCTCGGGCTTCACTTTAATGCTGTGATAGGTGTCCGCGACGATCCACGTCGACCACACCATCGCAGCCGCCAGCGCGACGATGCCGACCGGCCGTAGGTCGAGCCACCTCGCTGGCGAGTCACTGATCCGTTCCATGGGCGTTTCCCTCCTTGACGGAGGCCGAACGCCTGACCCGGCGGCCTTATTCGCGAGTCGGCTTATTTTTCGAGCTGATACTTTTGAACGAGCCGGATCAGATTGCGCCGAGACACCTTCAGCTCCTCGGCAGCGCGGGTCTTGTTGCCGCCGTGGCGCCGGATCGCCGCACCGATCATCTTGCGCTCGAGTGCCTCGACGGCCGCGGGCAGCGATCCGGTGTCGTACGTAGGCTCTTCCTCGGCGGGGGTGAACTGGCGAATGCGCGGCGATAGCAGTGACGCGTCGATCGCCGGCGAGTCACCAGCCAGCACGACGAGCCGCTCGATCTCGTTCTCGAGCTCGCGCACGTTGCCGGGCCACGGATACCCGAGCATCTGCGCCTGGCAATCCGGCGTCAGCCGCTTCGGGCGGCCGTTGCGGCGATGCCGGCCCAAGAAGTAGTCGATCAAGATCGGCACGTCGTCGCGGCGCTCGCGCAACGCGGGCAGCGTGACGTTGATGACGTTGATCCGGTAGAACAAGTCTTCGCGGAACTGACCGGCTGCGACCATCGCAGCCAGATCGCGATTTGTCGCCGCGATGATGCGAACGTCGACCTTGCGTGTCTCGGTGTCACCGACGCGATTGAACGTGCCCTCTTGCAGCACGCGCAGCACCTTCACCTGCAGCGTCGGCGACATGTCACCGATCTCGTCGAGGAAGAACGTGCCCATATCGGCGGTCTCGAACAACCCCGCCTTGTCGGCGACAGCTCCGGTAAACGCACCGCGCTTGTGACCAAACAGCTCCGAGTCGAGCAGGTTGTCGTTGAACGCCGAGCAGTTCGTGACGACGAACCGGTTCTCTTTGCGCGGCGAGCGCTCGTGAATGGCGCGCGCGACCAGCTCCTTGCCGGTGCCGTTCTCGCCCTGGATCAGGATCGTCGAGTCCGACGGCGAGACGCGATCGAGCAGCGAGTACAGCTCGATCATCGACGGCGCCGCACCGATGATCCCTGCGTACGCCGAACGCCGCGCCGGTTCGCCGTTGCCGCCACCATCGCGCTCGCGCAACGCCGCGGCGACGTCGAGCGCCGCTTCGCCGAGCATGTGCTCGATCAGCCCTACCTCGGGCGACGACAAGTCCGGCGCGATCACCGCCAACCCCGGCCCACTCGCATCCTCCGTCGAGAGCGCCGCAAACGCGGCCGGCTCGCTCGGTCGCCGCTCGACGAGCGTCAGCTCCAATCCTCGACGGCGAAGGACGCCTCGCACGTGCCGGAGCACGCGAAGATCGAGCCCCTGCCACCAAGGAGACCGCATTTGTCCGCCCAGTGTGACAACGAGTCACAGTCTTGCCAAGTCCCGACGACGATCGGCCGCTCACCGCCCCGCTACCTCCAGGTCTCACGCCTGTGTCCGGTTCGCTTACCGAACAGTGGTCAATACCGACACGGGTGTTAGTTTGATGCGCGCGTCAAGCTACGGATAACAGCCGCGTCCCGTTCGTCGTCGGTCGGGTAATTCAGTCGGGTATGTTCGTCAGCGCGAAATTCGATCCGCGAATTTCAGTCGGCGAATTCAGTCCGGCAGATCGACGCACCACCGCAGCGCACTGCGGCATTCGGTCCAGCCGCGTTCGTCCGCGATCAGGTAGGGCGACTCGACCGTGATGACTTCGAGCCCGCGCTCGACGCCGTACTTCGTGCCGAACGAGCCCGGACACGGGTACCCCATGTCGCGCTCCGCGGGATAGCCGCACAGCTCGGCCATCTTCTTCGCGAGCTCCTCGCCGCGGCCGTCCCAGTTGATCATTCGATACGTCGCGTGCACCGCGATGAGCCGCTCCGCCTTTACCTGATCGATCAGCGCGACGAGCGCCTGCGTCTCCGGTTGATCCTCGGCCGCATTGCCGGGGTTGTAACCAGGCCGCCGCTCGGTGCCCCAGCTCGACGACGCGAAGTTGCGATTGAGATCGATATCGTTCGCATTGTTGCGGGTGCCCGCGAGCAAGCCGTCGACGTTCACGACGGGCACGATCCAGGTCTCGCGACCGGGCGGGCGCTCGACTAATTCGTCGGCGAGCCGCTCGAGCATCAGTTGACTGACCGGCTCGTCGCCGTGGATCGCGCCGAACAAGAGCGCAGGCGGGCGCGACTTCGCGTACGACGGCGGCGTGAAGCAAATGGCCTCGATCGGTCGACCGAGGACCGTCTGGCCAATCACCACTTCACGTCGTTCGCTCACTCCAGTTGCTTACCGATGACGGTCGCGAGGCCGTAGCCAACCAACACGCTGTACGCAACGCCCGGAGCCCACGCGACCATTGCACCCGGCTGCTTCGAAATCACATCGCCGATGTGACCGTTGCCGAGCAACGTCAACAGGAACCCGAGGATCGGATAGAGAATCACCGCCCACGCGAACACCTTCGCGCCCGCCGTCGCCGGTCCCGGCATCCACGCGAGCAGGCAGAGCACGACCAACACGATCTGGCCGAGTGCAACGATCACGATCTCCATGTGATTGCCGCCGCTCAGGAGCGCCTTGAAGATCAACACGAGCGGAATCTGCCCGTGCTCAGGGATCAGGTACGGCGCGAGCGTACACACCACACCGACGGTGACGAGCGCGCGTGCGAGCAGCGACTCGACATACTCGTGACGCACGAGCAAGCCCGACACGAGCGCGAGCGAGCCGATCATCGGCACGAGGATTTGCCACGGCGGGAACGCGGTCACCGCGAGCGGCACGAAGATGCCGGCGATGCCGAGCACCGCGGCGAGCGCACCGCGCGGCAGCGTCGACATCGGGATCGCGGCGAACACGATCGAGAGCAGACCGACGCTGGCCCACACGAGGCCAGGAATCTTCATCTTGCCTTCGCCGTGGATGATGGCGTCCCACTGGAACGCCATCGGATCCGTCATCACCGGCGTGGCGAACGCGGCGAGCGCGATCGCGCCCCACACGAACATCCACAGCTTGAGTGGATCCTTCCACGGCTCGACCGGACGACCGGCATGGGCGACGCCACCCGTCTGCGCGCCGAGGTACGGCTGATGTACCGCCGGCAGCGGCGCGGGCGTTGCTTGCTGCGGCGAGTGAATGCCCATGCCCGCCGACGAGGGCGGCGGCTGATACGCGGGCGCGGGGGCGCCATAGCCCGGTGCTGGATTGCCGTAGCCCGGCGACGGCGCACCGTAGCCAGGCGCGGGACCACCGCCGTACTGCGGCGCGGGCGGACTCGGTTGCGCACCGGGCGGCGGGCCACTCGCAAACATCGTTGCGGCATTGGCCGCGGCATGCGGCGACACGCCACCAGCTTGATACCCAGCGGGC
>DASUFX010000412.1:0-17933 GCA_036274355.1 Kofleriaceae bacterium
GCACGAGATCACCTCGCCGCCGAGCTTCGCCGCGAGCTCCAGCGAGAGCCGGGTCTTGCCGGCCCCCGTTGGTCCGACGATGACGACGATGCGCGGTGGCACGCGCCCATTGTAGCGCTGTGCGCCAATCGCGACGAATCGCGTTGACCGCAGGACTGGCACTTGACCAGAGAGACCACGCGCGCGCGGACCGGCATTCATCCGCGTTGTCGACGAAAACATCGCTATCATGCGCGCCATGCGTGGACTGGTTCTCGGGCTTTTCGTGATCGCGGCATGCAGCAGTGACAGCACGCCGCCCGGCAAGATCTATGGCGGCGATCGCCCAGCCGAGCTGAAGACACCGGCCACGCTCACCGAAGGCAAGCAGTATCCGTTGCTGGTCGTACTGCATGGCTTCGGCGCGAGTGGCTTCGTGCAGACCGCGTTCTTCGGCGTTGGTGGTCTGCCCGGCGAAGACAAGGCACTGCTGATCGCACCCGACGGTACCGAGAACTCGACTGGCCAGCAGTTCTGGAATGCGGATCCGGCGTGCTGCGATTTCGAGCATCACAATCCCGACGACGTCGCGTACATCGGCGGGCTCATCGATGACATCAGTGCGGACTGGCCCGTCGACAAGAAACAGGTGTTCATCCTCGGCCACTCGAACGGCGGCTACATGGCGTACCGCATGGCGTGCGAGCGCGCCGATGTCATCGCCGCGATCGCGTCACTCGCCGGCAACGCGTCGTCGACGTCGGCGAATTGCAATCCGTCCCAGAAGGTCAACGTCGTGCACCTGCACGGCACCGCAGACGACACCGTGCCCTACTCCGGCGCGACGCCGAGCGTCGATCAGTGGGCCACCAAGAACGGCTGCGGCACGACACGCAGCGAGACGACGACGTACGACTTCGACAGCGCCGTCGAGGGCGCCGAGACACACGTCAATCCGCAAGCCGACTGCCCGGCCAACGGCGACGTCGAGCTGTGGACGATGGAAGGCTCGACGCACATCCCGGTGATGAACGCGACGTTCGCGCCGACGATCTTCGACTGGTTCACCGCGCACAAGCGCTGACGCTTACAGACGCCTTACGCCGGAACGCGCACGCGTCGTGCACGCTCTTCGCATGACGCCCATCGCTCGTGTCGTGAGCTCGCCGCTTGCCCAGCTCGTATCGCTTGTCGCCGCCGCCGCACTGCTCGTGATGATCGTCGTCACGCAGCTGCGACCGCAACCCTCGGTCGTCGTCATGATGCCGCCGGCCGCACCCGTCGTGGGTCAGCCAGCAGCGGCGCCTGTGCCGATGCCCGTTGTGTTCCCGTACTGCTACAGCTGGGCGGGGAGCTGGTACGGCTACTGCCGCGACTAGATCTCGATGCCGATCAGTGTATCGGCGGCGGGTTGCGGATTTTCGCCGCCTCGCCCGGGCACAGCGTCGCGTACTCCGTCACTAGCTTCTCGAGCTCGGGCTCGGGACGCCGCCCGAATGACTCGAACGCGGTCTTCGCGAACAGCTGCATGCAGTTGATCTCGCGCGTGTTGGGATATTGCGCGTTGCGCGCGTTCACGTCGGCAATCGCTTTGCGCAAGAACAACTTCGCACCCTCGCCATCGCACAGCCGCTCGATCCTCGCGACGGTCGTCGCATCCAGTCGCGGCAAACTCGCCCGCAGCGCAGCGCACTCGACCGTGACGCCCGACTCCGAACCGTCGGCGAGCGCTTTCTCGAGCGCGGTGATCTCTTTGACGACGAACTTGCGCTCCATCTCGGCTTCGTCAGACTTCGTGCACGCTGTGACAACGAGTGCCGCGCACACCAAGCTCGCGATCCGCATACGCAAGGCGTAGTCTAGCTCAGCGACCGAAGCGGCGCGCGATGTCTGCGAGCGACATCCGCAGCATCACGGGCCGACCGTGCACACCATGCGACGAGAAGTCGGCGCCATCCATCGAGCGAAATAGCGCTTCGGCCTCGCTCGGCGACAACCGATCGCCCGCGCGCACGACCGAGTGACACGCGATTTCCGCGAGCACGCGCTCGAGCCGCTCCGCTTCACTCGGCGCGCCTTCATCCGCCCAATCGGTGAGCAGCTTGCGCAGCAGGTGCGTCGGATCGCCGTGGCGAATGCCGCCCGGCACCGCCTTCACCGCGAGCGTGCCTTTGCCGAAGCTCTCCGCTTCGTAGCCGACCTGCGCGAGCACGTCGGTCATCTTCGCGGCGACATCGAGCAGCTCGGGCTTGAGCTCGATCGTCGTCGGGAACAGCATGCGCTGCGTCGGCACTTCGCGTTCGCCCTGCCCTGCCTTGAGTCGCGCGAGCTCGACGCGTTCGTGTGCCACGTGCTGATCGATCAGCACGAGCTCGCCGTCGCCCTCGCAGACGAGATACGTCAGATCGAGCTGGCCGAGATACTTCAGCGACGCGAAGAATCCCGGCGCGGTCGCCGGCGTGCTGCCCTCCGCGATCTGCGCCTCGTCCCACGGCGCAGCGTCGCGCTCCTGCTCGCGCTCGACGCGATTCAGTGCGTACGCCGCACGTGCTGCGAGCTCCGCTTCGGCCGCTCGCGCACTGCGCACGCGATCCTTGATCTGTTGCGCCCACTGGCGCGGACCATCGTCGAAGCCGAGCTGCGCCTGCGCACGATCACGCGTCCACTCGCGCTCGCGCGCTTCCCGCAGCTGCGCCGCGTACGTTTGCGCCATCGCAGTCGCCGGCGCATCGAACGGTAGCTTCGGCGGCGCGACGCTCGCGATCGCCGTCATCATCACCGGACCAGCGCCACCGATCTCGTCACGCCATGGCGCTTTCTCGATGCCAGCTTGCACGACGTGACGAACGGCCGCGCACACCGCGCCCGCGTCGGCGAACCGCACCTCGTGCTTTTGCGGATGCACGTTGATGTCGACCGCACCCGCCGGCACGTCGACCATCACGATCGCCGTCGGATAACGGCCGCGCGGCACCAGCTCGCCGTAGCCCATCGCGAGTGCGTGGAGCAAGCCGCGATCGCGCACCGGCCGCTTGCCGACGAACAGCTGCACGCCGCGCGCGGTGGTCTGCGCGAGCTCGGGCGCGCCGAGATACGCGATGACGCGGGTGCCGCCCTCCTGACCCGAGACCGGCACCATGCGCGACGCGATCCGTGCACCGAGCAATGACTGCACGCGCGCAAAGCCATCGCGATCGGGCGGCGTGTCGAGCGCGACCCGGCCGTTGTGCTTGAGGCGCAGGTGGAGCTCGTGATGGACCATCGCGACCCGCGCGACCAGCTCGGTGATGTGCGACGCCTCGGTGGCCTCGCCCTTCATGAACTTCAGGCGGGCGGGCACGTTGTACAGAAGGTCGACTACCTCGACACACGTACCGACGGGCGCGCCGATCTCGCTGACCTCGACGAGCTTGCCGCCCTCGATGTGAACGCGAGTAGCTGCGAGATCTCCGGCCTGCCGTGTGGTCAGAGTGAGCCGCGAGACGCTGGCAATCGCGGGCAATGCCTCGCCGCGAAAGCCGAGCGTTGCAAGTCCCCATAAATCATCGAGGCCGCGCAGCTTGGACGTGGCGTGGCGCTCGAATGCGAGCACCGCGTCCTTGGGGTTCATGCCGCGGCCATCGTCGACGACCCGGACCAGATTGCGCCCGCCCGCCAGGGTCTCGACCGAAATGGTGCGCGCCCCTGCGTCGATCGCGTTATCGATCAGCTCTTTGACGACCGAGGACGGCCTTTCGATGACCTCACCGGCCGCAATCTGATCGATGACGGTGGGCGGAAGAACCGCGATCACTGTCTCCACCCGCCGTGCGTAACATGGCCCCCTGATCAGCCCCCAGATCGGACCCGGAAGTGCGCTATAAGGCCCCCCATGTCGAGCACAAAACCAGGCCGCGTCGTTGCGGTGACCGGGGCGTGCACCTACCTCGGACTCGAGCTGCTGCGGCGGCTCGAAGAAGACACCCGGTACTCCCGCGTGCTCGCGCTCGACATCCGCCCGCCCGCCGTGTCGGGCAAGAAGATCGAGTACATCAAGCTCGACCTCACGCAGCCGACCGTGGACAGCGAGCTGGCGACGATCCTCGAGCGCCATCGCGTCGACACGTTCGTGCACGGCGCGTTCCTGTCGCATCCGACGCATGCGGCGGAATGGGCACACGAGCTCGAAGATGTCGGCACGATGCACGTGCTCAACGCGTGTGCCGGCGTCGAGCCGCGCCGCCTGGTGATGATCTCGACCACGCTGGTCTACGGCGCGCATCCCAAGAATCCGAACTTCCTCACCGAGGAAGCCGAGCTGCGCGGCCATCGCGATTCGCGCTTCGTCAACGACAAGGTCCGCGCCGAGCGCCAGGTGCAGCGGTTCGCATCCGAGCACCCGAACGTCGAAGTCTGCATCTTGCGATTCGCGCCGATCATCGGCCCGACGGTGTCGAACATGTACACGCGGTTTTTCCGCCGGCCGGTCGCGCCCGTGATGATGGGCCACGATCCGCTGATGCAGTTCGTCCACGAACAGGACGCCGCGTTCGCGCTCGTCAAGGCTGTCGACTCGCACGCGACCGGTCCGTTCAACATCGTCGGTAAGGGCGTGTTGCCGTATACGACCGTGCTCGCGCTGCTCGGCCGCGTGCCGGTGCCGATGCCGCAGCTGGTCGCGCGCCAGGTCTCGAAGATCTTGTGGGCGACGCAGCTCGTCGGCTCGCCGCCGTCGTTCCTCGATTTCTTGCTCTACCTGTGCGTCGCCGACGGCAGCAAGGCGAAGAGCGCGCTCGGCTTCTCGCCGCGCCTATCGATCAAGCGCACGATTCTCGATTTCCTCGGCGTCGCGCCGGAGGATGGAGCGACCGACGTCGCGAGGGCGCAGGCCTAAGACCATGACCGACGAACCCGACGACGAAAGCACCGACGACGAGTGGTACGGCGACGCCGATCCGCGCGTCCCCGATGCGACGGCATGGCCGGATCGCGATCTCGGTTTCCTCGGCAGCGACTACGGCGGCAAGGCTGCGGTCGACTCCGACATCACCGGCCGCGCCCGCACCGCCGACATCGATGAAGAGGCCGAGCTCCGCGAGCTCGAGCGTCGCGTCGAACAACAGCGCACGCCTGCGTTCCCGATCGATCTGCGCACACGGCTTCCGCTCGAAGGTCTGTGGCGGCGCTGGCGCGCGCTTGCGATGTGGGGCCGCAGCGACGTCGTCGATGATTTCGGCCGCGATCCGCGTGCGACCGCGCGCTGGGAATGGCTGTTCGAGTTCCTCTACTCGAAGTGGTTCCGCGTGCAGGCGATCGGCGTCGAGAACATTCCAGCGCACGGCCGCGCGCTGCTCGTCGCGAATCATGCCGGCACGCTGCCGTACGACAGCGCGATGGTGATGCACGCCGTGCGTCGCGATCATCCGTCGCGCCGCGATGTCCGCCCGCTCGTCGAGGACACGGTGTTCCACCTGCCCTTCCTCGGCCCGATCATGAACCGCATCGGCGGCGTGCGCGCCGATCCCGCGAATGCCGAGCGCCTGCTCGAGAAGGACGAGCTCGTCGCTGTCTTCCCCGAGGGCGAAAAAGGCATGGGCAAGCTGTGGAAGGATCGCTATCGCCTGCAACGATTCGGCCGCGGCGGCTTCGTCAAGCTCGCGCTGCGTACGCGCGCGCCGATCATTCCGGTCGCCGTCGTCGGCGCTGAAGAAGCCGCGCCGATGCTCGGCAAGGTGACGTGGTTCGCGAAGAACATCGGCATCCCGTGGATTCCCGTGACGCCGACGTTCCCGTGGTTCGGTCCGGCGGGCCTCTTGCCGCTTCCGAGCAAGTGGTTCGTGCAGTTCGGCGAGCCGATCGATCTCGCCGCGCAAAACGGCCCCGATGCCGCCGAGGATCGCCTGCTCGTCAACAAGCTGGCTGATCAGATCCGCACGCAGATCCAATCGATGATCGACGGGCTGCTCGGCAAGCGCCGCTCGCCGCTGCTCGCCGCGTTCCTCGGCTGATGCTGCTCGATCGAGATCTCGAGTTGCTCTACGCGAGGGCACTGATCTCGATCGCGCGCGCGGAAGGCACGATCGATAGCGATGAAGGTGCGCGCCTTGGCGAGCGCATCGCGGAGCGCAGTGGGCTCGAGCTCGCGGACCTCTTGCTCGAGCGCTCGCTACAGCCGGAGGAGCTGGCGGATGCGCTGATGCGGACCGGAGCCCCATTTCGCGGCGCGTCGGTACGTGCGGATGAGGTCGGCCGCGCGCTTGTCGAGGATGCCCTGTATGTCGCACTCGCGAAGGGCCACGTGACCCCCGAGGAAGGCCATCGGATGTGGCGCTATGCGATCGCCCTGGGGCTCTCGGCCGACGAGTTTCGGGCCCTGACCGCACACTGGCTGCCGTAGGGGAAGGATCCTCCCGGAGGGCACGTAGCCATCCCGTTCTTGAACGGTGCGATCCGCGTGTTATCGTGAGGCCAATGCCTGCGGCGTACGAGTCCGAGCTAGAGCGTTTGCTCGAAGCGGCGCGCGAGCTGCTCGGTGCTGGCGACGACGCACTGCTCGTCGAAGCGAACGCGACGGTGAACCAGGCGCTGCAGCTCACCCCCGACTGCGTGGAAGCGTGGCTGCTCAAGTGCCAGGTCGCATCGGCGACCGGTGACGATCTCGCTGCGCTCGCAGCCGTCGAGATGGCGCTGCATCGCGCGCCGCATCGCGCCGAGGCGTTGTACTGGCGCGGCGCCGTGCTCGGCGATCTCGGGCGTCATCGCGAAGCGCTGCGCGCGATCGAAGCCGCATTGCGCGTGCTCGGCGACTCCGATCACTGGCTGCTCGAAGATCTGTTCTACGAAAAGGTCATGATCCTCGATGCGCTCGGTCTGCACGACGCGGCGGTTGCTGCGTGCGAAGCGGGCCTCGATCGCTGTCCCGGCTCGCCGCTCCTGCGCGCGGCCCTCGCGCCCGCAGAGCGCGCACGCGTGCGTAGCTCGTTGAAAGTGCTTCGCGGCGGCGCTGGCTAGTCTCACGCAAATTTCGCGCAGCTCGGTTGCGACGATTCCGTTGCAGTCCTAGGCTCGCGCGCGGAGGAGACTAGAGATGAAACTCACTACGTCGCTCGTGTTGGTGCTCGGCCTGGCGGTATTCGGCTGCAGCAAGAAGAAGGAAGAGGGAACCGCGCAGAAGTCGGAACCGGCGATGACGCCGAAGACGACGGAGAAGCCTGCCGAACCGCCGAAGCCGACGCCGCTGACCGGCACCGCGCTGGCCGACCAGTACAAGAAGTGCGTCGACATGGTCAACGCCGGCAAGTTCGACGACTTCAAGAAGGAGTGCATCGACGACAGCTTCACGATGCACACGGGGGCCGGGATGCCTGAAATGAAGGGCGCGGACGCTCTCGTCGCGCACTTCAACGAGATGAAGACCGCGTTCCCGGACATGAAGCTGCAACCGCAGCTGATCATGGTCAGCGGCCGCAACATCCTCGCCGTCAACCTCCATACCGGTACCCATACCGGCACGATGAAGACGCCGATGGGCGACGTTCCGGCGACGAACAAGAAGGTCGGCATGCTGTTCTTCCATCGTCTCGCCATCAACGACGCGAACAAGGCGACGGAAGAGTGGGCCATGATGGACCCGATGACGATGATGGGTCAGCTCGGCCTCAACCCGAAGACCGCGCCGCCGGTGCGTCCCGCGATGGACAAGGGCATGGAGGGCGCGCCGATCGTCGTCGTCACGGCTGACGACGCGAAGGAGAAGGCGAACATGGACGCGGTCAAGAAGGCCAACGACGCGTTCATTGCGAACAAGCCGGCCGATGCGATGGCGGTGATGACCGACGACGCAGTCGAGAGCGATCAGGCCACCGAGAAGGACCACAAGGGCAAGAAGGACATCGAGGCCGGCTTCAAGACGTTCCGCAACGGCTGGAGCGACGTGAAGCTGTCGGATGTCCAGATGTGGGCCGCGGGCGACTACGTCGTGCAGTCGTTCAAGTTCGAAGGCAAGAACGACAAAGACATCGGCAAGATGAAGAAGACGGGCAAGACCGTCGCGCTCGATGCCGTCGAAGTCATGCACTTCAAGGACGGCAAGATCGATCAGCTGTGGCGCTTCATGAACGGCATGGACTTCGCGCAGCAGATGGGCATGATGCCCGCGCCTGGCGCGGCTCCCGCAGGTGCGAAGCCGGGTGAACCGAAGGCTGGTGAAGCACCGAAGGCTGGCGAGGCGCCGAAGGCCGGCGAGCCCATGAAAAAAGAGCCCGAGAAGAAGTAGCGACAGCTCACACCTCAGCTCTCGGCGCGCCCACGCACCGGGCAACGGGCACAGCGATCGTCGCCTTGCTATCATCGCGAGGTGATGTTTCGCCGGGTCGCCGGGCTCGCTGCGTGCGGCATGGTCGCCGTAGCGGGCGTGTGGTGGATCGGCGGTGCGATCGCGGGCGACGCGCCATCGATCGGCCCGCCGCCGGCCGATGCACACGTGCTCACGGAAGCAGCGCGTGCGGGCCGGCACGTGCGCATCGACGGTCCGCGCGGTGCGATCCACGTGTGGATTCCGCAGAGCTATCGGCCCGAGACCGGCGCGACCATCGTCTACGTGCACGGCTACTACGACGACGCGGACACCGCGTACGTCGGCCATCGGCTGCCGGAGCAGTTCGCGATGAGCGCGCTCAACGCGATGTTCATCGTCCCCGAGGCGCCGTACATGCAGAAGGTGCCGGTGAACTATCCGAATCTCAGCGAGCTGATCCGGCTCGTCGAGGACAAGACCGGAGTCTCGCGCGGCATGGCACTGACTGCCGCGGTTGGTCACAGCGGCGCGTACCGCACGATCAATAGCTGGCTCGACGAGCCACTGCTCGACCAGATCGCGCTCGTCGACGCGATGTACGCGAACGAGGAAGTGATCGAGGCGTGGCTGCGGGCGTCGCCGGTGCACCGCATGATCACGGTCGGCGAGGACACGCTGCAGTGGAACGAGCAGCTGCTTCGCGACATGCCCGACATGTTCGTGATCGACCGCGTCCCGCCGACGTTCGACACCTGGCCCGCCGAGGCGAAGACCGCGAAGGCCGTTTACGTGCGAGCGCAGTACTATCACATGCCTCTCGTCACCGACGGGATCGTGCTGCCCGGGGTGCTGCGAATGCTGCCGGTGGAATTACTCGCAGACGAGCCATGGCGACAGCCACTGGGCGCGATGCCGCCGCTACCGGATGCTGCAGTCGATGCCGTGTCCGGTGACGCTGTCAGTGACTGACCTATAATGCGCGTAGATGCGTACGCGGATCGCAGCACTCGTCGCCGCCGGTGCGCTGCTCGCTTTCGCGTACGTGATGCCGGGCGAGCGCCGGCGGTTCATGCAGAAGGTGATCACGTGGGACGCCGAGCCGAGCGAGGCGATCGCGCTGCAGCCGGGCATGGGCCTCGGCATGACGCCGGCATCGCGCGTGCGCGTGATCTTGATCGACGGGCTCGCGGAGACGACCGCCGAGACGCTGCCGAACTGGTCGGCCCAGTGTAAGCGCGGCATCGCGCTGACGGTCGATGTCGGGTTTCCGACCGTGTCACTGCCCGTGGAGGTCACGCTGTGGACCGGTCTCATGCAGCAACAGACCGGCATCGTGTTTCGCTCGGACCGTCCGCTCGTGCCGCCGCTGCAGCACAGCATCGCGGCGCAGGTGCCGGGGAGCCGTGCGGTCGCCGAGGATCACGGCTACATCGTTCGCTCGCTCGGTTTTGCCGACACGAAGCCGGTGGCGGTCGATCCAGCGCATCCGGGGAAGGACGCTGATCCCGAGGCGTGGCGAGCGGCGTGGCTGCCGGCGGCACGCGACGCGGTCACGAGCGATGCGCGGCTCGCGTTCGTCCACGTGCTACGCGTCGATACCTGGGGCCACAAGAAGGGCCGCGACTCCGACGAATACCGCAAGGCAGCGAGCGAAGCGGACGCGATCGTCGGTGAGCTCGTCGCGCTCGCGCCCGATGCGCGCTGGTTCTTGCTTTCGGACCACGGTCACCTTCCGACGGGTGGCCACGGCGGCGAAGAGCGCTTCGTGCGGCAGGTGCAGCACTGCATCATCGGTCCCGAGCTCGCGCCCGCGCACGGTGGCCCGGTACACCTCGTCGACATCTCGCGTGCGATCGCCGACTCGGTCGGCGTCACGCCGGATCGCGCGTCACAGGGTCGCCCGCTGACGGTCGCGATGCATGCACCGCTTGAAAATGATGATGCCGTGCCGCCGCTCGCGCTGCCGATCGGCGCAATCGCGATCTTCATCCTCGCGCTTGGCCTCGCCGGCAGCTCATTTGGCGTGCGGCGGTGGTGGATGGCGCCGTGGTGGTTCGTGCTCGCGGGCGTCGCGCTCGTGATCTGGCGCGGTCAGCCGACGATGTCGACGCCGATGGTCTACGCGCGAGACAGCTTCTTCGACATCTTCGATTTCGATCGCCGCCTCATGTTTCGCAGCTGGCTCCTCGTGCTGCCGATCGCCGCGATCACGACGTGGTACGGCTTGGCTCGCAAGACACTGTGGCGCGTGCTCGTCGCGCAGCTCGCGCTACCATTCGCGGCTCTCGCGGCTTGCATCACGGCGTGCGCGGGCTGGGGAGCACTGTTCGGCGGCGAAATCGCGCCGGTCGTGCCCCGCTACACCGCGTACACGTCAGCGCTGATGCTGATCACTGCCCACGGGGCGGCCGTAGTCGGGCTAACCGTTCTCGCTCGGACCGCCCATTCGGCGTCCGGTCAACGACGACCTGCGGAAACGTCGCGTACTGCCCCTTCAAGCGAGTGACGACGTCGGGCTGCTTGGTGACGATGTTGTCGAGCTGCCGCGGATCCTTCTCGAGATCGTAGAGCTCCTCGATGTTATCGGACGGCCGCACGATCAGCTGATACGGCCACTCGACAACCGACCACTGCAGCTCTTCGTGGATCGCGACCGAGCGCGGCGGGTGACGTAGCGCCGCGGGCGCGTCGAGCAGTGACGGCACGAGATCGATACCATCGAGCGGCATGTCGCTCGGCGTCACGCCTGCGAGCGCGAGGAGCGTCGGCGCGAGATCGACGAGCGAAATCTGATCGGTGCGCTGCCCCGGCGTCACACCGGGAATCTTGAACGCGACCGGAATGCGCACGAGCGGCGCATACGTCACCTTGCCGTGCGTATCGAGGAGTCGCGGATCCTCGCCGAGCGACTCGCCGTGATCGCTCGCAAACATGATGATCGTCTTGTCGGTCAGGTTGCGCTTCGCGAGCTCGTCGACGAGCCGGCCGACCTCGTCGTCGATCGCGCGCAGCAGCGCACGGTACTTCGTGACCTTCGGCGTCGCGCCCGCGTGCACCGCCTCGCGCAGGCGCTTCGGCACGTCGATCTGATGGTGCTCGTGGACATCGAAGTAGTGCAGCCACAGAAACCCCGGGCGATCGCCGAGCGCGTCGAGCGCCTTGATGCCCTCGCTCGTCGTCGCCGCGGCACTCACGTGATCGCCGACGTCGGCGGTATCCCAGTCGGTGTGCACGGTAGCGACCTTGTCGATGCCGCGGCCGAGCAGAACTTCACCCGCGTAGCGAAGCACCTCGGCGGGAAGCGCCGCGAACGTGTGGCGCCCGGATGCCTGCATTGCCTCGGGCAGCGTCATCGCCACCGGCTGGAATGGATCGAAGCGGCCGGTCAGGAAGGTCGAGAGCGAAACGTCGGTTCCCGATGCGGGCGCGAACGCGTGCGTGAACCACACTGATTCGGAGAGCAGCTTCGTGATCGCGGGGAAGTCGGCGCGGTCCGGCGCGTCCGGCGCGAGTAGGTCGGCGCGCAGCGCATCGACGGAGATCACGATCACGTGCATGCCGCGCGTCTTCGCGAGCACGTCGGCGATCGCTGGGGTCGCACGCCAGCTCGCGAGGTCCTCGCGTTTCGGTGCAGGTTTCGGCGCGACGCTGGTCGGCTGCGGCGCGTCCTTGCCGTCGCAATCTTGATCGATGCCATCACCGGGCTTGTCGACGGCGCCCGGGTGACGGCTCGCATCGGTATCGTCGCAATCGCCACCGCCGAGCACTTTCGAGCTGCCGTCGCGATCGAAGTCGAGGACGTGGCGCCACAGGTTCACGATGTCGCGGCTCTGATCACCGTACGTCGCGAGCAACTGGCGATCCACCGGCGATTTCAGCCCGCCGAGGCACGCGATGATCGCGCCGCCGAGCGCGAGCCCCATGACGACAGCGGCGATCAGGTATGGCAGCCCGCCGCGTCGCGTGACACGCACCGCGACGCCGATGAGCACGATGAGGCCGAGCGTCGCGCCGAGGTGCGCGGTCGGATACCCGGTGCCGAGCACGTGCCGCTCGACCCAGATCACGGTGCCCATCATGCCAGCGAGCGCGAGCACGACGATGCCGCGCGTCGTCAGGTCGGTCGCGCGCAGAACGCGGCGGCCCAGTGCGACGGCACCCGCAGAGAGCAGCCAGAGCACGAGCGGTAACAAGAATGGCGCCGCGCCTGACAGCGGCAGTGTCTGTGCGTACGCGCCTCGAAACAGCGAGATCGCGACGACGACGAACACGACGAGCGCAGGCGCTGTGAGCACGAGCGCCGCGAGCCACCACGGGCGATCGACGACGAGGCGCTGCATCAGCGCGACGATCACGCCGGTGATGAGTCCCATGGCGGCGAACAGCGGCACGACGGCGAGCGCGATGCCGAGCGATCCGAGGCGTGCAGAATCAACGCTGCCCAGCGCGGCCGCGCCGAGCGTGTGCGCGACGATGATCCACCACGTGCGGAGATCCGGGGCGGGTGCCGGAGCTGCGTCGGGCGCGAGCGCTCCCGACGACGAGATGCGGTCCGACGAGATCCGGCCCGAGGACCCGTGAACCGGCGCTGCCAGCCCCCGGTCCGACGGCGTCGAGCCGCGATCCGGCGGTGACGCCCGGCCTGGTGGCGACAACCGTCCCGGCGGCGATAACCGCCCCGACGGCGTCGAGCCACGCGTCGCTGGCCATGACGAATTCGAGCTGCGACGTTGATCGGGCAACAGCGGCGATGCGCGGCGCAGCGGCGGTTGCGATGGCGTCGAGCCGCGACCGTCGGGCGGCTGCGATGGCGTCGAGCCGCGACCGTCGGGCGGCTGCGATGGATACGACCCGCGTGCATCCGGCGGTGCGCTCGGCGTCGACGAGGTGCCCGGCGACGGCTGTGGTTCGGGGCGCCTCGGGCTCCTGCCACGGCGTGACGACGAATCGTCGCTCACGTGACACTCCTGGCGCGAGAATGCAGGTGTGCCCTCGCCGCGCGAGCTTCCCCATGGCTCGAACGCACAGACGACGGCATCCGCCCCTGATCACAGCATGTGCGCCGGGAGCGCGCTACGGCAAGGACCGCCTACTTATTGGGAGGGTATTTTTGCAATTTGCGTTGCAAACTGCGTCGATGGATACCGAGGCGACGCGCCGCCTCCGAGATGTTGCCGCCGGCGTCCGAGAGCACTCGGTTGATATGCTCCCACTCCGCGCGCGCCAGTGATGGCGCCTTGTAGTCGTGATCCGCTGGCGGCTCGAGCGGCGGCGCTTCGCCACGCGCGAATGCTGCGACGATGTCGTCGGCGTCGGCCGGCTTGGAGAGGTAGTAGGTCGCACCTAAACGCACCGCATCGATCGCGGTCGCGATGCTCCCGTAACCCGTGAGCACGACGGTCTTCGTCGCAGGATCGATCTCGCGCAGCGCCTTGACCAGCTCGAGCCCGCTCTTGCCCGGCATCTTGAGATCGACGACTGCGAATTCAGGCGAGTCGGTGGTCGCAGCAGCGACGGCACTGTCGTAGTCCTGCGCAGTTCGGGTGTCGTAGCCGCGATCGACGAACGCGCGCGCGAGGCGGGTGCGATACACCTCGTCGTCGTCGACGATCAGGATCGATGGTTTGTGCTCGGCGTTGCTCATCGCGAAACTCTGGGGCCGTCGGCACTCATGCAGGCTTGGATACCACTCGGCCAGTTGTCGATTCGGACGTTCGCACGGGTTCGTGGGCTGCGACAGATGACCGCGCCCCTACGTCACTAGGTAGGCGTACCTGGACTTCGGTACCTCCGCCAGGGGCCGAGTCGATCTGCATGGTTCCACCGACGCCCTCGATGACGGCGCGCGCCAGAAATAGCCCGAGGCCCATTCCGCGGCCGGGCGCCTTCGTCGTGAAGAACGGCTCGCCGATACGCTCTTTCACGTCGCTCGGGATGCCTTGGCCGCGATCGCGAATGCCGACTGCCAGCGTGTCGTCGTCGAAATGCGCGGTCACGACGACGGCGGACGTCGGCGGCGATGCATCCTGGGCGTTGGTGACGAGCGAACGCAGCGCCTGACTGACCGCGCGCGGCGGCAGACGCAGCGCGTGGCGAGCGACGTCATCCGTGATCTCGTTCAGCACCTTCGGCGCGTCGCGGATGCCGACGAGGGTCTCTGCGATCAGCTCGGCGACCGTGCACGACGTGACGCTCTCGCCCACGGTGCCTGCGCCCTGCGCCATCTGCTCGAGGATCGAGCGGCAGCGACCGACTTGCTCGCGAATCAGCCGCGCGTCCGAAGCGAGCTCGGCGTTCGTGCTCGCGAGTGCACGCTCGAGCTCCTTCGCGGCGAGCGCAACGGTGCCGAGCGGCGTCGATAGCTCGTGCGCCGCACCGGCGGCCATCGTCGCGAGCGATGCGAGACGCTCCTGACGTGCCGCGAGGCCGCGCGCTTCGGTCAGCTCGCGTTCGCGCTCGGCGACGGCGGCGGTGATGCGCAACAGGAAGTGAACGACGAACGCGGATGCGACGCCGAGCGCGACCCACGCGCCGTAGGCGTGACTGGACTCGGGAATCCTCAGCGGCTGATGCGCGACGAGCAGGATGCCGAAGCCGATGAACGAGAGCCCGACGAGCATCCAGGTCCAGCGCGCGCGCACGACGACGGTCGCGAGCGCGATCTGCACGAGGTAGAGGAAGCTGAACGGATTGTGCGGACCACCAGTGAGATAGAGCAGCGCGGTGAGGCTCGCGATGTCGAACATCATCACGAGCGCGAGTTGCCAATCGTGCACCGGCTTGGGCTCGACGCGACCGCGGCGGCGATCGCCGAAGAAGTACATCTCGATCGCGACGTTCGAGATGAGACCGATGCCGATCACGGCGAGCAGCGGCGCGATCGGCAGCGAGCCACCGAGGAGAAACTGTGCCGCGATCACGGTGACCGCCTGGCCGGCGACCTCCGCCCATCGCAGACGCGCGAGCCACTGGATGTTGACCCAGTTGCGCTCGGGAATCGTCGGCGGCGGTGCCACGGGCGAACCCTAGCACCGAAACGAAAGAAGCCGGGCGAGCCCGGCTTCGCACGGTCCTTGGTCAGGACTTACTGCTTCGGCGCCTCGAGAGTCTTGAGACCCTTGTCGACGACCCACTGCTGGTAGTACTGCGCGGCCGGCGTACCCTGCTGGATGCGCTCGTTCGCCTTCTTCAGCTCGTCGTCGATCACCGTGGTGAACTGATCGATCGGCACCGCACCCGAGATGAAGCGACCGTTGATGAAGAACGACGGCGTCGCGCCGACACCGAATGCCTGCAGGTCGCGCATGTCTTTCTGGACCGCCGCGGTGCAGCTCTTCATGTCCGCCTTGAACTGATCGACCTTGAGGCCAATCTCCTGTGCCCAGCCGGTCAAGAGCGGGCAGCCAGCGTCGGCTTCCCAGCACTTGTCGGGATCGAACTGGCGGGCCTTGAAGCCCTTCTCCCAGATCGCGTTATCCATTTCCTTGTACTTGCCCTGACGAGCCGCCGCGCACGCCGCGAGGGCAGGCCCCATCGCGGTGTTCGGGTGCACGACCATGTGCTTCTTTACGACGCGAATATCCTTTCCGTACTTCTGCGAGAGCTGCTCGAGGGTCGCACGGACCCTCTCACAGAACGGTCAAGCATAGTCGCTTGCTTCTACTATCGTTACCTTCGCGTCGGCCGGGCCCTCGAACGAGTCGCCGTCGATCGGCACAGCATAGGTCTTCGCGCGATCCGGCTCGGGACGCGACGGGCGCTGCGCACCGGGCTGAGCACCACGACCGCCGCCCTGAGCGAGCAGCGCGTCTAGCTTCTTGTCGAGCTTGTCGATCTTTTCGTTGAGCTTCGTCGTGTCGGCCTGACACGCCATCAACAGAGCGCCACACAAGAGAACTAGGGCTTTCATCGCTCGACTCCTTGAGTTTCTAGGTGAGTAGACCTCTGGGCGGTCCGAATTGCAACTCGGCGACACGGTAAGGAATGTTGCGAATTACTGCTTCGGCGCTTCGAGGGTCTTGAGCCCCTTGTCCATCACCCACTGCTGGTAGTAATTCGCCTGCGGCGTCCCCTGCTGGATGCGCTCGTTCGCTTTCTTCAGCTCCTCGTCGATCACGGTGACGAAGTTGTCGATCGGCACCGCGCCCGAGATGTAGCGGCCGTTGATGAAGAACGCAGGCGTCGCACCGACGCCGAGACCCTGCAACGCGCGCATGTCGTTCTGGACGACTGACGTGCAGCTCTTCATGTCCGCCTTGAACTGATCGGCCTTGAGGCCGAGCTCCTGCGCCAAGCTCGTCAGGAGTGGGCAACCGGCGTCGCTCTCCCAGCACTTATCGGGGTCGAACTGGCGAGCCTTGAAGCTCTTCTCCCAGATCAGGTTGTCGTACTGCGGTGCCTTGCCCTGCTTCGCCGCCGCGCAGAATGCGAGCGCGCCGCTCATTGCGGTGTTCGGGTGGACGACGAGCTGCTTGTAGACGACGCGGATGTCGTTGCCGTACTTCTTGTGGAGGTCATCCATCGTCGAGCGTACGCGTTCGCAGAACGGGCACGCGTAGTCGTACGCCTTGACGACCGTGATCTTCGCGTTCGCCGGGCCGTCGAACGGATCGTTGTCGATCGGCACTGCATAGGTCTTCGCGGGATCAGGTCCGGGACGCGGCGCACGCGGCTGCTGAGCAGCACCGGGACGACCGCCCTGCGCGAGCAGCGCGTCGAGCTTCTTGTCGATCTTGTCGACCTTTTCGTTGAGCTTCGTCGTGTCGGCCTGACAGGCCATGAGAGCAGCACCAAACAACAGAACAAGGGCCTTCATCGATCGACTCCTTCAGCTTTCAAACAAGTCGTGGGTTCGGGGGCGGCGTAGCCGTCCAACAAGTCGCAGTTGCAACACAACGGCTCCGCGAGCAGGGTTTGGAGCGCGGCTTCGCGCTCGGGCGTTAGCCGAGACGAGCTCTGCTGCAGCTGCGCCTGCAGATCGCAGGCTTCTTCGCGAGAGAGCAGGCCGTCTCCGTCGAGGTCCGCTTCGGGATGCGCGGTGTAGAGCGCAGCGGCCATCTCTGGGGTGTAGCGGCAGACCTGTTCGCGGCTGCGTGCACTCGCGGTGCGCGCGCCACCAAGAGCGACGACGAACCACGCGACCAGCACGAGACGATGCATGACGCCGATGCGTGCGCGTGCCGGCGGGCCGAGCACGGCAGCGACCCGTGCATCGAGCGCGTAGTGCGCGGCGAGTGTCGGCGCGGCAGCAGTGCGCAGCGCGGCCATGCGAACGAGCAAGCGCGCGTACGCGGGACGCGACACCGAGCCGGTCTCGAGTGCCCACGCATCGCACGCAGCTTCGCGCGCGAGGTCGAGCCGGCGGTTGACGAGCCGCATCAGCGGGAACCACCACATCAGCGAGCTCGCGATGATCTGGATGTAGCGGCCGAGTGCATCGAACCGACGCACGTGCGCGAGCTCGTGGAGCAAGGCCGCGCGCAACAGCGCGGGATCGTCGAGCAGTGCCGGCGGCACGACGACGATCGGCCGGAGCATGCCGACGACGTGCGGGCCCACCGCAGCGTCACCGACGACGAGGCGTGCACGCGAGCCGAGCTCGCGAACGAGCGCGAGCGCGTCGTCCGGTGCGCGGGAGGCACGGCGAGCGGCGGCAAACGTTCGGTGCTGTGCGACGAGC
>DASUFX010000413.1:0-9973 GCA_036274355.1 Kofleriaceae bacterium
GTCGCCGATCGTCGCGCCACCGCAGCGGACATCGTCACGAGCGTGCAGCGTGACATCGAAAGCGGGGCATTGCCGGCCGGCTCGCGACTCCCTCCGGTGCGCGCGCTCGAGAAACAACTCGGCCTCTCGAAGAACACCGCGCAAGCCGCGTACGACGAGCTCGTCGCGCGTGGCCTCGTCGAAGCGCGCGAGCGTGAGGGCGTGTTCGTGCTCGCTGCGTCGCGGTTCGCGTCGCCCGGGACGATGATCGCGGCACCGCCGGCCGCGTTTGTCGCGCCGCCGCTATCGCGTCCAGACGTCGCGCCACGCGGGATGACCGCGCTGTCGACCGTGTTCATCGATCCGGAGCTATTGCCGACCGAGCGCATCGCGGAGTGCGCACGTTCGGTGCTGCGCGAGCGCATGCCAAGCCACTACGACGCCCAGGGCTATCGTCCGCTACGCGAATCGATCGCGAAGCGGCTGCAGGTGCGCGGACTCGACGTCGAAGCCGACGAAATCGTCATCACGACCGGCTCGCAGCAGTCGCTCGATATCGTCGCGCGCTCGCTCGCGGTCAAGCGCATCGCGGTCGAGTCGCCACTGTACGCGTACGCAAAGCTGCTATTCGAGACGCTCGGCCACGAGCTCGTGGGCCTACATCTCGATCCGTTCGGCGGCATCGATCTCGCTGCGTGGGAGCGCGCGCTCGCGACGAAGCCGTCGCTCGCATATCTCATTCCGAGCTTTCACAACCCGACCGGCTACTCGTACACGAGTGCGGAGCTGCGCGGTGTGCTCGAGCTGTGCGTCAAGCACGGCGTCGCGATTCTCGAGGACGATTGGGGCAGCGACATGCTCTCCGACGGCGAGTACCGGCCGATGCTGCGCATGCTCGGCGGCAAGGACGTCCTCTACGTCAACTCGTTCACGAAGAAGCTGTTGCCCTCGCTGCGTGTCGGCTTCGTCGCGGCTTCGCCGGCTCTTGTACCGACGCTCGTCGCGATGAAGCGGCTATCGACGCTCGGTAACGCGTGGCTGACCGAAGCGATCGTCGCCGAGTTCCTCGATCGCGGATACTACGACACGCACCTGCAGGCTCTGCAGCGTGCGCTCGATGCCCGTTACGCCGCGTGTCTTGCAGCACTCGACGAGCTGATGCCCGACGGTGTGCGGTGGACTCATCCGGGCGGCGGGCCGACGCTCTGGCTCGATATTCCGCGTGCGATCGACTTGCCAGCACTCGAAGCGCATCTCGCGCGGCGCGGGATTCACATCTCGAACTCGTCGGCGGCGTTTGTCGGACCCGCACATCTGCACGGGTTCCGGATCGCGTATGCCTACTTGCCCGAGGAGGAGATGCGCCGCGCGCTCACGATCGTGGCCGACGCGCTTCGAGAGCTGGGCCGCGCGCGGTGAGCGTCGCCTAGTACCCCTTGTTCGTATCCGTCTTCGGCTCCTTCTGTTCCGGCGCCTGGTCCGGCGTCTTTTCCGGCGCGACCTGAGGTCCTTGGCCCATCTTTTGGGCAGGCGTGATCGAGATCGCGACCGCCTCGGTGTAGCTCGCCTTGATCTTGTCGCCCTTCTTGAGCTTGCCGAGATCCGCCTGGACGTCGGGGTCGTCGACCTTGATCGTGTCGAGCTCGCCGCCCGGGCCTTTGATCGTGACCGTGTTCGCCGACGTGTCGACCTTCATCACCTCGGCCGTCGCCGTGATCTTCCGCGCGACGATGCCGCCGGGGAGCTTCGCCGGTTCCTTGGCTGCCATCTCGGTCTCTGTCATGCCTGGCTTACCGGCGGCGCCCGGCTTCTGCAGCTTCAGCGCGACCGACGAGTAGTAGTCGATCGAGATCTTGTCGCCCTTCTTGATGTTCTTGAAGTCCTGCACGTCAGGCGGCACATCGACCTTGAACTGGTTGCCACTATCGTCCTTGAGGGTCAGCTGGCGCTTCTTCATGTCGATCTTGTCGACCGTCGCCGTCAGCGACATGCGTGCGGCCATCACCTCGCCGGGCGCCGCCTGCTTGTCCTGTTTCTCCTTATCCATTCCCTGCTGATCGGACGGCTGCGGGGCTTTTTGCCTCGACGGCGTCTGCTGCTGCGGCTGCTGTTGCGGTGGCTGCGAGTCTTGCGCGGCAGCACTACCTGCCAGCGCGTAGGTCGCAAAAACACTCGCGACCACGTAACAAATCTTTTGGGCTCGTTTCATGGCGAGTCCTCCTTTCGAGGACCCAGGTGGTGCAAGGTCATGGCCACCTGCGAGACGCTTGTGCTTCGAGCAATAGCGGGGCAGAAATGTAGAGTGCACTACCGGGTCCTCGCCGTGCTCGCGCTGGTTGCGTGTAGTTCTGCGCCAGCGGCGACCACCGACTTCTGGGGCCCGACGATCGAGCCGCCGCGCGGTCTCGGCAAACTTGCGCCCGGCATGAGCGTCGCGGACGCAATCAAGCTCGTTCCCGCACTGCACGAGCCGAAGGCGCGCGGTGTGCGTGACGAGTTGATCCTCGATTCGGGCGTCGGTGACGTGAAGCTCGCCGTGCGCGTCGAAGCGGGCACCGTGTCGAGCATTCTCGCGATCGTGCAGAACCCGAGTGTGCGCGACCTCCTCACGCGCGCATGGGGACAACCAGAGATCACGCGCGACTCGCTCGGTCAGCCCGAAGTGACATGGGCGAGCGAAGCGACTGGCTGGAAGGTCAAGCTCGACTGCATGGAGCGCAACTGCCTCGTCGAGTACGTGCCGTATCACGTGCTCACCGCCGAGTTCTTCGGTCCGCACGTCGTACCACCGGGCGATCTTGGCAAGCTGCGCATCGGCATGCCGCTCGCCGAAGCGCGCACGCTCGCGCCAGGTCCGGTCTCGGCGCGCAGTGGTATCGCGACGAAGTACGACGGCGTGCGCGAGTTCGTCGCGATCGACGACAAGCAAGGCACGGTGCGTTCGATCTATCTCAACCTTCCCGAGGATGCCGTCGAGCTGATCACCGCTGCATGGGGCGATGGCGCCGCCGCTGCGATGCCCGTCGGCAAGGCCGTCGAGGTCTGGCACGACCCGGAGACCGGCTGGCGCGCGACGCTGCGGCCTGCGCTCGGACGCAGCCGCGATCTCGTGTTCGACATCTACATGCCGGCTTTCGTGCTGTTCGGCGATCAGCCCGACACGCTCGAAGGTCTGCGCGAGCCGGTGCTCGGTCGCAGCGTCGATGACGTCAAGAAGGCCTACAAGGACGTGATCACGGCGCAGGGCCGCGACCTCGTCGTGTCGCTGCCGCCGACCGAGTGGGACCGCTTCGCGACGCGCATCCTTCTCGATACCTCCGGTGGCCGCGTGCGCTCGCTGTCGTTCGCGATTCCGTTCAAGCCGCACCCACAGGCGCGCGATCAACTGCTCGATCTCTTCAAGGGCAAGTGGGGCTTGCCCGAAGAGGTCGTCGAGGATTCGAAGCCGACGCTCGTGTTCCGCAAAGACGATCCGCGCGTCGAGATCCGCGAAGACAACGAGCACGGCGCGTGGCTCGTCGAGATCCGCTGATCAGAGCTTCGCGAAGTCCCTGCGCCACGTCAGCATCGCGACGTCGCGCTGGTCGTGCGCGCGGTCGTACTCGACCCAGAGCTGACGAGCGCTGGTGTAGTTGTCGAGCTTGTACGGATCGCTCGCGTAGTACGTCTCGATTCGCGCGATCGCACCGGCGAGCTCGTCCTCGTAGCTGACCCACGTCGACAGCGCGACGCGCTCGTTCGGCGACAGAGGCGACGACTCGACGATCGTATGTAGATCCTCTCGACACGGCGCCGCTGTCGGCACGATCGCCGTGATCGGCTTCGGCGTTTCGCGATGGGGATCAGTCTCCGCCGCCGTGAGTAGCGGCGTCAGCTCGACGGCCTCCACGCACTTGACGAGGCGCGTACGATCGAGCCGGTCGAGCTCGGCCGGCTGCGTCTCATCAGTTCCTCCGCACATCGCGGGCGTCAGACCCACGAACACACCGGCGGCGGCGGCAATGGACGCCGCGAACCACGCGAATCGAGACTTCGGACGCGGCCGTGGTTTCTCCGCGGGCTTGCGTAGCTTCGCGAGCTCGTGTTCGAGCGCATCGACGCGAGCCAGCGCGGCCTCGTGATCGCTGCGATATGTCATTGACCCCTCCTCCTTGCTACTTCGGATGCAAGCTGAGGACGCGCAGTCGCCTCGTCGAGAGTAAAAGCGACACGTGTCCAATTTCGGTTGCGCGTCGGCGATGCCGTGCTTAGCGCGCGTACCCGATCGGGTCCTACCGATCACGCGCGGCTCACGTTACTTGACCTGTTGGGCTCACGTAGGGAGCTGCGAGTCAGGGGGAATGCTCGATACGAACCGCTATCGTGCGGCGGCCGCACGCGATCCGTTTCGCCGGCCGCTCGTAGTCGTGCCGAGTCGCACCGCGATCGCGATCAACGCGGTCGTGGCGGTTGGCGTGATCGCGCTCGGGTTGGCGCAGCGGCTCACGCCCGACGTGTTCGGGTTCTTCGCGATCGGGCTCGGGATTGGCGTCGCGACGTGCATTCCGATCGGCATCGCGAACGTGATCGTGATCGATGCGGCGTACCGGCACGGCGCCCGCCGCGCGCTTGGCGCGAGCTTGGGCGGCGCACTGGCCGACGGGCTCTACGCGAGCCTCGGCATCTTTGGCATCGGCCCGTTGATCGGACGGTACCCGACCGTGCCGTACGTGCTGCACGCGATCAGCGGGTGCGTGCTGCTCGTCTATGGCGTGGTGCTCTTGCGTGCGCGACCGGCGCTCGCCGGCCCGGTCGAGTCGCGGTCCTCGGGCAACGACAGCCATCTCCTGGGCGGCTTCCTCGTCGGACTCGGTGCGACGTTGCTCAATCCGTCGGCGATCGTGACCTGGGTCGTGATCGTCGGCGGTCACGCCACCGGCATCACGCGCGTCGAGGCGAGCGCGTGGGTCGTCGGTATCGTCGTCGGCACACTCGCGTGGTTTCTCGTCGTCATGGGCCTCGCACTGCGCGGGCGTCGCGTGCTTCGCGAGAAAGCCGTGTGGATGACACGCATCGTGGCCGTTGTCGTGATCGGCTCGGGTTTGCTGTCCTTTGCCAGGGTCGTCGACTTCGTGTTCGGCGCGCGCTGACCCGGCCGGGTGCCGCGCGTCACGCGTTCTTCACGACGACGACCCTGATGAGCTCACGCACGACTGCGTCAGCGTGAGGTCATGATCGATGCACTCAGACACCGGTTGCAGCTTCTTCTCTATGCCTGGCGCACGGTCGGCCCCGGCACGATGCTTCGCAATACGTGGCGGTGGGCGCTCGACGGCGAGGCGCGCAACAGCAACGAGAGCGAGCTCGATGCGCGGTTCGGTATCGACACCACGGCGGAGCTCACGCCGAACGAAGCGGCGATTCCAGTGGCACGGCGTGCGGTCGCGACGATGTATCTGCCGTCGCTTGGTGATGACCTCGATGCGATGCTCGCGGCTCTTGCGTGGCCGGATTCGCTCGCGCGCGACGCGACGTTTGTCGACATCGGAAGCGGCAAGGGCAGGGTCGTGCTGCTGGCCGCGATGCGGCGGTTTCGCGAAGTCATCGGCGTCGAGCTGTCGCCGGTACTGCATCGGATCGCAGGGCGCAATCTCGACATCGTGCAAGGCAGCGGCGCGCTGGTGTCGCCGGCGCGCCTGACGCTCGGCGATGCGACCGAGCTCGATGTGCCACACGGGCCGTTGATCGCGTACCTCTATCACCCGTTCCGCGATCCGATCGCTGCGATCGTTGTCGATCGGATCGTCGCGTCGCTCGCTGCCTCCCCGCGGCCCGCGGCAATCCTGTACGGCCATCCGACGCTTCAGCAGCCGATCGATCCGGCGGTGTTCGCGCGAGGCGGAGTGTTCGACGCGCGGGCGCACGGAGAACGGCGAACGCGGCGCTATCGGATCGGCTGGTCCGTATGGACGAATGACGCGTGGCTGGCAGCGAACCGCTGCTTGGTGGGCGCGTGACGATGCTGGCGTACTACCTGCTCGGCGTCGTTCTCGGCGCGGGCTCGAGTGTCGTGCCAGGCCCGTGCGGGCTTGCGGTGATCGATGCGGCAACGCGGCTCGGTTCGCGGCGGGCAATCGCTACCGCCATCGGGTCGGGCCTCGGCGATCTGACGTACGCCGCGCTCGGCGTGTTTGGCATTGGCCAGGTCCTCGCTCGCGATCGCGAGCTGGTCGCGATCATGCTGGCAGCAAGCGGCGTGGTGCTGATCGGCTATGGGCTCGCGTGTCTGCGCGGCCGGCCGGTCGCAAGCGAAGCGGAAGCGCGCTCGCTCGGGGGCATCGTCGTCGGCTTTGCGACGCTCGTCTGCAATCCCGGTGCACTGCTCATGTGGTCATCGATTGGAATCCAGATCGCTACGGCGACCCGCGCAGAGCACGTGTGCGCGGTGTTCGGCATCGGCAGCGGCTCGGCGGCGTGGTTCGTCGCGATGGCGGTTCTCTCGGCGCGCTGCAATCGTGTGCTCGGCGAACGCATGCACCGCGTCGTCCAAGTGATCGGCTGCTTGATCGTCGCGTATGGCGCCGTGTCGCTCGCGCGTGCGGTGCTGTAATCGAGCGCGATGCTCACGCCGCGCCGGGCATGGCTCCGCGTTCAGCGATGCTTCGTCAGCGTGCAGCCCGCGCGGTAGCTCACCCCATCGGGTACCCCATCGTCCGCGGCCAGCCGCGCATAGCGGACGGCAAGCTCGGTGCGGCTCGACACGCCGAGGCGTTCGAACACCTCTTTGAGGTGCTTTTTGACCGTGTTCGCCGATAGCGCGAGCTCCTCGGCAATCTCACCGTTCGTATAACCGCGCGCAGCCAGCCGCGCTGCCTCGTTCTGGCGGTCGGTGAGGCGTTGGCTGTGGTCTTCGCGGGCGAAGTAGCCGAGCTGCGCGAGCCGCACCGAGATGTGCATGGTCATGGTCTCGAGCTCGCGGCGCAATTCTGGCGTCAACGGCGCGGCGGCGCTCCAGCGGACGACCCCGAGGTGCTCGTCGAGCGCGAGGATCGGGGTCGGAAACCCGAACATGTTGTCGGGCGCGTCGGCGATGTTGTCGACCGTGATCGAGGGTTGTCCGTTCGTGCCATGCAGCGAGATGACGCAGTGCAGCCCGAGCTCCTGCGCGGCCGCGCAACCGATCGTTGCGACGTCGACGAAATTGTGTGCGTTGCGGAGTCGGCTTGCGAACGACCCGCCGGTCGTTACCTGCTGCAGGTGGGACGGCGTCATGTCCTCAAGGTCGCCGGTGCGCGCGTGAAATTGCGGTGAAGCGTTCGCGCGAATCGGGTGAGGAAAGGGACCCGGACGGGTAATAGCCAGCGTCGCTGGCTTTGCGGATTCTGCGGCGATGTTGGGAAAGGGTGGAACCGAATGACAACCGAATCGAAGGAGCCGAAACGCGTCTCCGACCTCGCGTACGCCGCGACCGTGGCGAAGAGCGTCGTCGCGAACGTGTCGAACATCCTCAAGACGACGACGGTGAAGCGCACGCTGCGCACCGCTTACAACGTCGCGCGCACGACGTCGTGGAAGAAGCACGTCGAGTACCCGGTGATGGTCGCGATCGAGACGACGAACAAGTGCAACGCGACGTGTTGGTTCTGTCCGATCACGGAGGGCTCGAAGCGTCCGCCGTCGGATCCCGCGCAGCTGATCCAGCTCGGCAAGAAATCGGAGCCGGCGCCGGAGCCGCAGGCCGATCCGGATGCCGCCAGCTTCAATTTGATGAAGCGCGAGCTCGGTTACATGAGCGACGAGCTGTTCGAAAAGATCATCGACGACTGCAAGCGGTTCCCCTTGCGTCGCCTCGAGCCGTACCTGCACGGCGAGCCGTTCATGGATCGCAAGATCTGCGAGCGCATCGAGTACATCAACAAGCATCTGCCGCAGACCGAAGTCCACATCTTCACGAACGGCAGCCTGCTGACGAAGAAGACTGTCGACAAGCTCAAGGAGCTGAACATCGCGAGCATGGTGATCTCGCTGAACACCGCGGTCGGCGACAAGTACAACGCGATCATGGGGCTCGACTGGAAGAAGACGCTCGCGAACCTCGAGCGCGTCGCGGCGGAGAACCGCACCGACAAGAAGGTCGCCGATCGGTTCGTCATGCGAATGACCGCGCCGAAGGAGACCACCGACGCGGAGATCGCGGCGTTCCGCAAGCTCGCGAAGCAGATGGGAGCGCGCGCGGTCATCGTGAGCCTTCACAACTACAAGGGCGACATCACGTCAGAGCGACCGGTGCCGCAGTTCCCCTGCTACTTCGTCAACGACCTCGACATCCTCTACGACGGGCGCACAGCGCTGTGCTGCATGGACCACGACGGCGACTACTCGTGGGGCGATGTCTCGAAGCATTCGGTGCTCGAGGTCTACAACTCGAAGGAGGCGAAGCACTACCGCACGATGATGCGTGAAGACCGTCGCAACGAGCTCACGCCGTGCAACGAGTGCAACATGTTCTGGTGGAGCCTCGAGCGCACCGGCGTGCGCCGGCTGCAGTACAGCGGCCGCATCGCGCAGTACTTGATCAAGCACCGCCCGTTGCGGTTCTGAGCCGCGGCACTCAGTGGTGGTACGCGACGCCGATGCCGATCGAGCCGAGATTGGGGTCGGCACCACCATACGCGCCGGTTGCGCGCGCGACGATCGCGACCGAGTTGGGACCGAGGCTGTAGACGTCGTAGCCAGCTTCGATCCCGATGCCGACGCTCCTCGTCCAGGTGCGGTCGGCGTCGAACGCGATGCCATCGTGGTGGACGCCGACCAGAAAGCCGGCCCACACGTTCGCGAGTGGTGTCATGTGCAGATAGGCGGCGACGTCGATCGGCACAATGCTGTAGGGCAGGTAGTCGTAGGCGACACCGCCGGACGTGAGCCCGTACGAGCCGCCGAACCGTCCGATGCCGAGCTGCAGACCGGTGCTGAAGCGTGCGCGGAACCGAAGGCCGACCTCGCCGCTCACCATGACGCCGGAGGGCGAGCCCTCCACGGGCAACGTCTGCATTCCCGGGAAGAGATCCGGCACGGTGCCAATGGCGAGCGTGACGGCGAGTCCCACCTCCAAAGGTGATTTTGCGGCGGCTCCTTGGTCGGTGATCGCGTAGTCGATGTCGTTGAACGTGATGCGCTGAAAGTGGGGTGTCTGCGTCGTGCTGAGCGGTGGGTCTTCGCTGGCGTCTTCCGCAACCTGGACTTGCTCCATATGCACTCGGGTCGGCTCACGCCCGAGGACGGCGAACGCCTGCCTGATCGGCTCGTCGGCACCTCGCATCAACACCGCGGCGCGCGAGAGATCGAGCTCGGCGAGGAGCGGTGCCATTTGATCGATCGTGAGCGCCTGGACTGCGCGCGCGGTGGCAAGGTCCGACATCGGCGCACGGTCGTAGGCGACGTCGGTCTCGGCGCGCGCGGCGATCAGGGACGCGCTACCCGTCACCGATGCGAGGTGCGCGACGACGCGAGCGCGCGCAAGCACGAAGGCTCGTGCGGCGGCATCGGGGTCCTTGCGCAGCTGTTCGATGCGGTCACGTAACAACGCGACGACATCGTTGGCGCGCCCGGGTTCGACCCAGCCGCCGATGATCCATCGCGCGCCGAGCCGATTCTCGTCGAGGCCCGCGTCGAAGTCATAGGTCGCACCGAGCTGATGGCGGACGTCACCCGTGATCTCAGCGAGCATCGCGGCGGCGACGAGCCGCTGAGCGCGCGTGCCCGTTGTGACCGGCACCGCGGCGAGGACGAGCAACTGCGTCAGATTTTCGATCTGAGCGATCGATGCCGGGTGCGGCGTTGGCGGAGTCAGGTGGCGTGGCTGCGCGTGACCATGCCAATCAGCGAACAAGAAGTCGATCCACTTGTTCGCGAGCGCGATATCGAAGTGGCCGGCGATCACGAGCGTCGCGTTGTCGGGCGTGAAGTACGCTGCGCGAAATCGTTGAGCGTCCTCGACCGTGGCATGCGGCGTCCC
>DASUFX010000414.1:0-2715 GCA_036274355.1 Kofleriaceae bacterium
AGCGTGCACGGCGATTCGCTCGTGCTGCACCCGACCGTCAATTTGGGTATTGCGGTCGATCTCGGCGCCGAAGGCCTCGTCGCGCCCGTCATCAAGAACGCCGACCGCATGAGCGTCGCGCAGCTCGCCGATGCGATTGCCGAGATCGCGCAGCGCTCGCGCGCCGGTAAGCTCAAGCCCGACGACTTCCAGGGCGGCACCTACACGCTGTCGAACTCGGGCACATTCGGCACGCTGATCACGGCACCGATCATCAATCAGCCGCAGGTCGCGATTCTGTCGACCGACGGCGTGCGCAAGAAGCCCGTCGTCGTCGAGACGAGCGAAGGCGATTCGATCGCGATCCGGCCCGTCGGCGTGCTCGCGCAGTCGTTCGACCATCGCGCCGTCGACGGCGCGTACTCGGCCGCGTTCTTGGATCGCGTGCGCAAGATCATCGAAACGAGTCACTGGGTCGTCGAAGTCTGAGGTTTTGGTATGGCGAAGCACACGCTCGGCTGGGTGGGCGCAGGCGGGCGCATGGGCTTCGCGATGGCGAAGCGGCTGCTCGCGGCGGGTAACAAGGTCAGCGTCTACAACCGCACGCGCAGCAAGGTCGAGCCGCTCGCCGCGCTCGGCGCGACGATCGTCGATTCACCGCGGGATCTCCGCGATCACGACATCGTCTTCACGACGGTGTCGGCGTCGGATGACTTGATCGCCGTTTGCACCGGTCCCGGCGGCCTGCTCGACAAGAGCGGTTCGCCGAAGCTCATCATCGATTGCTCGAGCGTTTCGGAAGAAGCCTCCGCACAGGTGCGCGCCGCTGCGGCGGAGCTGGGCACCGAGATGCTCGCGGCCCCGGTCAGCGGCAACGCGAAGGTCGTCGAGGCCGGCAAGCTCACGATCGTCGCCTCGGGCCCGCGCAAGTCGTTCGACATGGCGGAGCCGTATCTGCAAGCGCTTGGGCTGGGCGTTACCTATGTCGGCGAAGGCGAGCTCGCGCGCATGGTCAAGATCTGCCACAACCTGCTGCTCGGCATCGTCGCGCAGTCGCTCGCCGAGATCACCGTGCTCGCCGAGAAAGGCGGCGTGAAGCGCAGCGCGTTCCTCGAGTTCATCAACAACAGCGTCATGGGCTCGCAGTTCTCGCGCTACAAGACGCCGGCGCTCGTGAATCTCGATTGGAAGCCGACGTTCACACCGGTGCTGCTGCGCAAGGATCTCGACCTGGGCCTCAAGGCCGCGAAAGAGCTCGGCGTGCCGCTGCCCGTCACGAAGGTGGCGCGCGGCGAGGTCGACAAGCTCGTGCAGGCCGGCCACACGGAGTGCGACTTCGCGATCTTGATCGAGCAGGCCGCGACCGCGGCCGGCATGAAGCTCACGCCCGAGAACGTCGCCGTCGACGACGGCCTCAAGAAGAAATCCGCTTAGCGACCCTGGCCCACGCGGCGAGCGTCCTCGGCACGAGACCGTCGTCTCACTGCGCACTCCGCGCAGTGTTCGTCGGTGCTGCTCGCAGGTAGCATCTGAACGAGCCCCAAATGGACGCCGGTCCCCATGTCCCGAGCCGCGGGCACAGCCATCTTCTTTCTAGCGATGCTCGCAGCGAGCCCGCTTCAAGCGCAGGAGCCTGGGGCCTTTCGCGCGGTCAGGCTCGCGTGCCACTACGTCGCGGCTACCGACTCCGCTATGGCCACCATCGAACGCGTTGCCGATGGCCCGTTCGAGCGAGCAGCCACTCGAGTACTCGATGGGTCATCCTCGAGCGACGCGGTGGACTTTTTCGTCGGGCCAGGAGAGCACGCCGAGTGCGCGTTTCCAGCCGGGGCGCGCGTTCGCATCAAAGTCGGTCACGATGACGCCGGCTGCCGTAACAACCCCGACGGCGAGGTGTTCGCGTCGATCTGGGTGAACGAAAGAAAGATCGCCTCACGCGTCCGATTTGCCGGCTACTGTCGCGACCAACGCCAGCCAGTCATCAGCTTCATTGTCGATGCAGCGCGCGCAGAACCGACGGTTCGCCGGTGCGTAAGGTCGAACGATGCATCGTCCCCGGCATGCGAGGAGCAACCCACGCTGACGAGCTATCCGGTCGATCGCCTCGAATACCCGCCGACCGATGCCGAACGCCCCGCGGTTGGCACCTACGAAGTTCTCGTGGGCGAGCATGCAGTCTGCGAAGCGCAACGCCGCTTCTTGCAGTCCGACCAAGATTGGCGCGCGATGGCCGACCTCGGTCTGATTCGCGAGCAGCCACGGCAGGGGTTCGACGGCTGGACGACGAGTACCGTCGCCGTTCCCGGACAGTCCGGGCAAACCCGCGCGAGCGCGTTCGACTTTGACAATGACGGCAAGCTGGACCGCGTGCTCGATGTGTCGTTCTTCTCGACGTACATGATCTCCGGGGCCTTACTGGTTCCAGCCGGCCGCAAGTCACTCCGTCGACGACGGCCTCAAGAAGAACTCCGCTTAAGATCCTCGCGCTTCAGTCGTTGCGGCGCTCACCGCGACTAGCGCCGACGATCTGCCGTACTGGCCGCCGCCCTTTCACGATACTATCCACGGCGGTCCGGCGCAGGCGCTGGATTTGGGACGACGAGCCCGTGACGTCCGACAACGACCGCCGCTTTGAGGGTACCGAGATCCGGCCCGTCGCGACCGACGCAGACGCCATCGCACCCGGCACGACCATCGGTCATTACCGCATCGACACGCTTCTCGGTGCCGGCGGGA
>DASUFX010000415.1:0-18527 GCA_036274355.1 Kofleriaceae bacterium
GGCGCGTGGATGAGCCGCCTGCAGGAGGGCACGTTCGCGCTGTCCGTCGGTTACTCGCTCGACGGCCCGACGCCGTACCAGTTCTACCGCTGGACGATGAGCAGCAAGACCGTGCTGCCGGTCGGCACGGTCTCGCCCGGCAACTGGCACCGCCTCGGCGACCGCCAAGCCGATGCACTGCTCGGCGAGCTCGACCACGCGTCATCGCCGGAGGTGCAGCACAGCGTCACCGTCGCGCTCGAGCGCCGGTTCGCGATGGTCGCACCCGCGATTCCACTGTTCGCGAATCCGCTGTGGGGCGAATTCTCGACGGCGCACTTCGTCGGCTTTCCGGATGCCGATCATCCGTTCGCGCGACCGTCGCCGAACGCCGAGCCCGACGCGCTGCTCGTACTCACCGCGATCGAGCCGCGCACCGACGACGAGCACACGAGCCTGGCCAGCATCGGAGGCGCGCAATGATCCGCATGGCGCTGTCGCGGCTCGCGTTCTATGTCGTGGCGGCGTGGGCCGCGCTCACGCTCAACTTCTTGTTGCCGCGGCTCATGCCAGGCGATCCGACGACGGCGATGGTCGGCCGACTCTCGGCATCGGCGTCGCCCGAATCGATCGCCGCCCTGCGCGAGACGTTCGGCCACACAGACGCCCCGCTCTATCGCCAGTACGGTGCGTACCTCGTCGATCTCGCGCACGGCGATCTCGGCCGCTCGCTCTCGCAGTACCCGGCACCGGTCAGCGACGTGATCGCGACCGGGCTCGTCTGGACGCTCGGCCTCGGTGGGATGGCCGTCCTCATCAGCTTCGTGCTCGGCACCGCGCTCGGCGCGCTCGCCGCGTGGCGGCGCTCGGGCTGGCTCGACGCCGTACTGCCTCCGGTGCTCGCGCTGTCCGGTGCGTTTCCGTACTTCTGGCTCGCCATGCTCGCGCTCCACCTGTTCGGCTTCACGCTCGGCTGGAGCCCACTACGCCACGCGTATTGCGATCACTTGACTGCCGCGCCGACGTGGCGATTCGCGCTCGACGTGATCCAGCACGCAACACTGCCGGCGCTCGCCATCGTGATCGCCACCGTCGGCGGCTGGTTGCTCGGCATGCGCAACGCGATGATCGGCGTGCTCGGTACCGAGCAGATCACGCTCGCGCGCGCGAAGGGCCTGTCGAACCGCCGCATCTTGTGGGCGTACGCTGCACGCAACGCGATCCTGCCGAACCTCACCTCGTTCGGCATGGCGCTCGGCTTCGTGCTTGGCGGCTCGCTGCTCACCGAGCTCGTGTTCTCGTACCCCGGCACCGGCTACCTGCTGATCCAGGCGGTGCGCACGCAGGACTACCCGCTGATGCAGGGCCTGTTTCTGGCGATCACGATGGCGGTGCTCGCCGCAAACTTCCTGGTCGACCTCGTCACGCTCGCACTCGATCCGAGGACGCGCCCCCATGCGTGAGCTCATGCGCGCGCTCTACGGCAACCGCAAGGCGCTCGTCGGCGCCGCGGTGCTCGTGCTGTTTGCGCTCGTCGCGATCGTGGGTCCGTTCGTGTTTCCCGACGCGGGCGCCCCGGTCGGTCGGCCACTCGCGCCACCCTCGTGGCAGCACTGGCTCGGCACCACCGGCCAAGGCCAGGACGTGCTGGCGCTCACCGTGACCGGCGCGCGCAACACGCTCGCGATCGCGTTCGCGGTCGGTGCGCTGGTGGTGCTGCTCGGTGCGCTTGTCGGCGTCACCGCCGGTTACTTCGGCGGCAGCGTCGATCGCGCGCTGTCACTCGGCACCAACGTGTTTCTCGTGATTCCGGGATTGCCGCTCGCGATCGTCATCGCTGCATACCTCCGCCCCGGCACCGCCAGCGTGATCGCCGTGCTCGCGCTCTCGGGGTGGGCGTGGCACGCGCGCGTATTCCGCGCCCAGGCGCTCACGCTGCGTGCGCGCGATTACATCGCGGCCGCGAGGATCACCGGCGAGTCACACGCCCGCGTGATCGTCGGCGAGCTGTTGCCCAACATGACGGCGCTGCTCGCCGCCGCCTTCATCGGCGCGACGATCTACGCGCTCGGTGCGATCGTCGGCCTCGAGTTCCTCGGCGTCGGCGATCCGGGTGCGGTGAGCTGGGGCGCGAATCTTTACTGGGCGGCGAACGACGCCGCGCTCCTGACCGGTTCGTGGTGGGTGTTCGTACCGACCGGCGTGTGCATCGCGCTCGTCGGCTTCGCACTGACCATGCTCAACGTCGCGCTCGACGAATTCACGAACCCGCGCCTGCGTCCGTGCGCCGCACACGAGCCGGCCGCCGCGCCGGCAACGACGACAACGTCGACACCAGAGCACGACGACGGCGTGATCGCTGTACGCGACCTGCGTGTCACGTTCGGCGAGACGCGCGCGGTCGATGACGTCTCGTTCGATCTGTTGCCCGGCGAGATCCTCGGCTTGGCTGGCGAATCGGGGAGCGGCAAGTCGACGATCGGCTACGCGCTGCTCCGGCTGCTCGACGAATCGGCGTGCCAGTGCGCGGGGCACATTCGCTTCGCTGGCGGCGACGTCCTCGACATGAACGCGCGCCAGCTGCGCGCCTATCGCTGGGCCGACGTCGCGATGGTGTTCCAGGGCGCGCTCGACGCGCTCAACCCCGTGCTCACTGCCGGCGATCAGATCACCGACGTGCTGCGCGCCCGTGCCGGCCTCGATGCCGCTGCCGCCGACGCGCGCGCTCGCGAGCTGATCGGCTTCGTCGGCCTCGAGCCGCATCACTTGCGCGCGTATCCCCACCAGCTCTCGGGCGGGATGCGCCAACGCGTGGTCATCGCGATCGCGCTCGCGCTATCGCCGAAGGTCCTGATCCTCGACGAGCCGACGACGTCGCTCGACGTGATCGTGCAGCGCGACATCCTCGCTCACATCCAGCGGCTGCGACGCGAGCTCGGCCTGACCATCCTGTTCATCAGTCACGATCTGCCGCTGTTGCTCTCGATCGCAGACCGGGTCGGCGTGATGCAGCACGGCCGGCTGCTCGAGGTCGACACGCCCGCCGCGCTGCGCGCCCACGCCAAGGATCCCTACACCCGCCGGCTGCTGAGCGCGTTCCCGAACCTCGAGCCGCCGGCGCGTACGCCGGTGTCCACCGACTTCCGACCGACGCTGCTCGAGGTGAGCCATCTGTCGCGGCGCTACGGACGCGCCAGAACGTTCGCGCTCGACAATGTCTCGTTCGACCTTCGCGCCGGTGAGGTGCTTGCGGTCGTCGGCGCCTCGGGCGGCGGCAAGAGCACGCTCGCGCGCCTGCTCACCGGTCTCGATCGGCCGGATCGCGGCACCGTGCGAGTGGCCGGCAATGGCGCGCACCGCCAACACGTCCAGATGGTGTTTCAAGATCCGTTCGCGTCGCTCAACCCTGCGCGTCGCATCCGCCACCACCTGGCGCGCCCGCTCCGCATCCACGGCGGGCCTCAGGATCTCGATCAGCGCATCGAGTCGCTGCTTGCCACCGTCGGCCTGCCACCCGCATTCGCTCGCCGCTTCCCGCACGAGCTCTCGGGTGGCCAGCGCCAGCGCGTCGCGTTGGCGCGCGCTCTCGCTGCGGATCCTCGCCTCCTCATCGCCGACGAGCCGACCTCGATGCTCGACGCGTCGCTGCGTGCCGAGCTACTCGCCTTGCTGCGCGAGCTCGCCCACGAGCGCGGTCTCGGCGTCGTGCTCGTCACTCACGATCTTCCCAGCGCGGCGGCGATCGCCGACCGCGTATTGGTCCTGCGCCGCGGCCGCGTTGTCGAGGATGGCCCGATCGGTCCGACGCTGCGCGCGCCGTCGCACCCCTACACCGGCGAGCTGCTCGATGCTGCTCGCCACTGCCCATCGTCCTTGGAGCGCCATGAAGCGGTTTCCTGACAACTTCGTTTGGGGTGCAGCCACCTCCGCGTATCAAATCGAGGGTGCCGTCCGCGAAGACGGCCGCGGCGAGTCGATCTGGGATCGATTCACCGCCGAGCCAGGCCGGATCAGCGACGGCTCCGACGCCAGCGTTGCGTGCGATCACTACCACCGCGTCGACGAGGACCTCGACGTGCTGTCGTGGCTCGGCGTGCGCTCGTATCGATTCTCGATCGCTTGGCCTCGCGTGCTGCCTACCGGCCACGGCACGGTCAACACGCCAGGCCTCGATTTCTACGATCGTCTCGTCGACCGGCTGCTCGCACGCGACATCGAGCCATTCGTCACGCTGAACCACTGGGATCTGCCGCAGGCGCTGCACGATGCCGGCGGCTGGCCCGCGCGCGACACCGTCAACGCATTCGTCCGCTACGCGGAGATCGTGATGCGCCGCCTCGGCGATCGCGTGCGCCGGGTGTGCACGCACAACGAGCCGTGGTGCATCAGCGCGCTCGGCTTCGGGCGCGGCGAGCATGCACCCGGCGAACAGTCCTGGCCGCGCGCGCTCGCTGCCGCACATCATCTTCTCCTCTCTCACGGCCGCGCGGTCCAAGCGATCCGCGCGATCTCGCGGGCAACGCAGCTCGGCATCGTTCTCAACCTCGTGCCTGCCGAGCCGGCATCTCCGTCGGAGCACGATCGCGATGCTTGCCGCGCGTTCGACGGCAGCTTCAACCGCTGGTTTCTCGATCCGCTCTATGACCGCGGCTACCCGCTCGACGTGATCGACGACCACGTGCGAGCCGGACATCTACAGACGCATGATCTGCCGTTCGTGCACGACGGCGACTTGCGCACGATCGCCACCGCGACCGACTTTCTCGGCATCAACTACTACTCGCGCGCCGTGATGCGCTCGACCACGGTGCCCGAGCACGAGAATGCGCCTCCGACAGTCGTCGCCGACGGCGAGCGCACCGACATGGGCTGGGAGGTCGCGCCCGACGGGCTGCTCGCGATCCTGCGCCGCGTCCACACGGAGTACGCACCGCCGCGGCTCTACATCACCGAGAACGGCGCCGCCTATGGCACCGAACCCGACGCCAGGGGCCGCGTCCGCGACGTGTCGCGCCAGATCTACCTGTGGAGCCACTTCGAGGCAGCGCACACCGCGATCGCGGAAGGCATCCCGCTCGCCGGCTACTACCTGTGGTCGTTGCTCGACAACTTCGAGTGGGGCGAGGGCTACAGCAAGCGCTTCGGCTTGTTCTGGGTCGACTATCAGACCCAAGCGCGGCTGCCGAAAGACTCGGCGCATCTGTGTCGCCACATCATTCGCGGCAACACGCTCACGAGCCTCGAGCACGACCTCGCGCGGGTTGGCGGGAGCGAACAACCATGACAGCGATGAGAGCGCTATGGGCAATCGCGATCGTCGCGGCGACGGCGGGTGTGGCGCATGCCACCGAGGCGCACGTCGTCCACGATGACCGCGGCTACAAGCTGCAGGTCGACGGCAAAGACCTGATGGTGCGCGGCATGAACTGGGGCTACACGCCGATCGGCTCCAACTACAGCTACTCGTTGTGGGCGCAGTCCGACGAATTCGTCGAACGCGTGCTCCACCGCGACATGGAGTTCTTGCGCGGCATGGGCGTCAACATGATCCGGCAGGGCCCCGACATTCCGCCCCGCTGGGTCGAGTGGATCCACACCCACTACGGCATCTACACGATGATCAACCACACGATGGGACGCTACGGCGCGACCATCGACGGCGTCTGGATCGCGCAGATCGATTACGCCGACCAGCATCAGCGCGCTGCGCTCGTCGCGGACATCGTCGCGGTCGTCGAGCGCTACCGTGGCACGCGCGGGGTCGCGCTGTGGCTACTCGGCAACGAGAACAACTACGGCCTCGCGTGGACCAGCTTCGAGGCCGAGAACTTACCCAAAGGCCAAGAGGACGCGGCACGCGCGACGGCGCTCTACTCGCTCTACGGCGAAGTGATTCGCGCGATCAAGCAGCGCGACTCGTCCCACCCCGTCGCGATCGCGAACGGCGATCTGCAGTACATCGATCTCATCGCGACGCAGTGCAAGGGCCTCGACATCCTCGGCTCGAACGTCTATCGCGGCGCCTCGGCCCGTGATTTCTTCCAGGTCGTCGAGGACAAGCTGCACGTGCCGGCGATGTTCACCGAGTTCGGTGCCGACGCGTACGACGCGCACGCCGATCGCGAGGACGCGACAGCGCAGGCCGAGTACCTGCGCAAGCAATGGCAGGAGATCTACGAGCAGAGCTGGGGCAAGGGCAAGGTCGGCAATGCGATCGGCGGCTTCATCTTCCAGTGGTCCGACGGTTGGTGGAAGCACGGCCAGGAGATCAACCTCGACGTTCACGACACCACGGCGTCGTGGTCCAACGACGCTTATCCGAAGGACTACGTCGCGGGCGAGAACAACATGAACGAGGAGTGGTTCGGCATCGCGGCGATCGAGGATCAGGACGCCGACGGCTTCTACCAGGTGCAGCCGCGCGTCGCGTACTACGTGCTGCGCGAGGCGTTCCGTCTCGATCCGTACGCCGACACCACGACGCCGGAGCAGATCAAGACGCACTTCGACGAGGTCCACGAAGGCGAGCTGTCCGCGCCCTACGAGGGCCTGCACGCGCGCGCCACCGCCGACAAGCTGTCGCGCATCCGGGTCTCAGGCCTGCGCATGCGCCTCGAATCGAACGTGACCAACGCGAGCGCGATGAGTGACCGCGCCAACGCGCAGCGCTTCGATCACACCGAGTCGCTGTTCGTCGACGTCACCGTGCAGCCGACGCCGAAGGTGATGTCGAAGGCCACGATCAATCTCGTCGGCAACGCAGCGCAGAACCGACTCGATCCGCTGTACTGGGAAAACCGCACGCCGCGCCCCAGCAGCGACGCGATGACACCCGCGATGCCCGCTGCCGACGACATGCTGTCGAGCGATCACGTCTCGCTGTACGGCGCCGAGCTCCACGCGGATCTACCTGTCGTCGGCATCGAGGGCTTCTACCGAGTCGGTCACGGCCACTGGGGCTACGAGGGCGACTTCTTCGGGCTCTATCGCGAGGCCTACTACGGCATCGCGATCGACACCTATCACGCGACCGCGCCGCTCGGCGCCGTGCTGAGCGGCAAGGGTGCGCTTGGCGATATCAAGGTGGCGCTCGGCCCCGAGCTCTACTGGGGCGCGAATCCGTCGGTGATCGGCAAGTGGAGCCACGCGTTTGGTGCAGTCACGCTCACCGCGTTGCACCAGGAAGATGTCGCCGCACACAGCGGCGCCGCGACCTCGAGTGCAGCCTTCCAGCCGGTCACGCGCCGCTCGACGCTGCAAGCGCAGATCAAGCGTGGGTCTGCGGTGCTCGATGTCGGCGGCATCTTCGCCGCATCTCAGCGCGTCGGCCGCAGTTACACGTTCGCCAAACCGTCGGCGAACGCCGGCTATCTCGACAGCGGCTACGACGTGTACACCGGACGCATCGCGTGGGCCGACACGCTGGGTGGACGCGCGCGCCTCGCGTACGACGGCGGTCGCGCGCGCTGGTACGTCGAGGGCGGCTATCGCGGGCTGGTTGCCGACGCGGGCAGTGATCAGACGACCACGTTCACCGGCTGGTCGATGAAGTCGTCGGGCCGCGGCAACCAGATGAGCGGCCTCGCTGGCGCGCTGCTGACGTTCGACTCGTTCCAGGTCGCGCCCAATCTGCTGTACCAGCGGCCGATCATCGGACCGTCGCCCGCGATCCCCGATCGCTACGATCAGGCGACCGGCATGTATTACCCTGGTGTGTCGCCGCGCAACGCACTCGCTGATCCGTTTGTCGTCCTCGACAATCGCGAGACGCAAGGCATGGAGCTCTTGCTCGTGTACGACCCGACGCCCGCGACCTGGTACTGGAACTGGGATCGCGACAACCGCGAGGACGCGCGCTTCGCGACGAGTCTCGACGTGGTCTATCGCCATCAACCGACCTCGCGCGATGCGACACTCGTGATCCTCGCCGATGGCAGCCAGGTCCCGAGCGCGGCTACTCCACCGGCGCACGACGTGTGGAGCGCGCGCCTTGCCTGGTCGTCGGCAGCAGCGCTGCCGCTGCGTCTGTCGGGCTCGTTCTACACGGGCCAGGATCAGGCCAACGCTGGCGATCCACGTTTGGTGACGCGGTTCGGTGGTTCGCTGCGCATGGTGCGCGCCGGATTGATGGCATCGACCGACATCAAGATCCGCGACTGGGGTCCATACGACTACCACCGCGACTTCAACCTCACCTATCCGTTCCAGTGGTACGGCGATCTGTCGTACGGCCTGCCGCGCAGTGCGCTCGGCATCGGCGACGCTCGGTTCGGCGCGCGCTGGCAGCTCCGCTTCCTCGACGGTTTCTCCGAGGGCTACGTCGGCGATCCGGCGCTGTCCCGCAAGCTCGCTACCGAGAGCGAGGTGCTCACCTATCTGGAGGTCCGATTATGATCGATCGTCATCTGCTCGGCCTCCTCGCGCTGACGGCTTCCGCCTGCGCGACCGACGGCGTGCCGTGGCAGGGCCAGCCGTTGTCCGACGAGCCGCTCGTCTTCAGCTCGCCCGACGAGGGCGTGCATCCGTCGCGCGCCGTGCTCGACGATCCGGCCAACCCATTCGTCAGTGGCAAGCTCACCGATGCGGCGATCTGGCAGCTGCAGTCGAGCGCCGGGAATGTGTCGGCGTTCTACGCGTGGGCGACCGCACTTGCGTACGGCGCCACCGGCGAGCGTCAGTACTACGCCGCGCTCGATCTCAAGGCGATCCTCGAGCGCGAGCAGGCCACCGATCTGCCCGCCGTGCGCGACCGCGCGATCCGCGGCTTTCAGGCGGTGCTCACCTACTTCCCCAAGGCCGTCACCTACGACGCAAGCGGCACCATCGCCTACGAGCTCGCGACGCCATCGGTGATCGCCATCCAAGAGCTGGGTGGAACGGCCGAGGGTTGGATCTTGGTGATGACACCGGATGGTCACACCGTCGCCGTGCCGCGCTGATCGCGGTCGACGGTTCGTACGACTCTCCGCGGCGCGCGTATTGCACACGACGGCGAAGTGAAGAGCGCCCGCCCGGCGCAAGGATCCGGTCATGTGCACATCGCGCGTTTGGATTGCCTCGCGTCCGGAGACAGCGGTTGAGTAGTCGCTCGTCGCAGGCCGAGTACGGGATTGGCCTCGTTCTCTCCGGAGGGGGCGTGCGCGGCGCATACGAGGCGGGGGTCCTTGCTGGCATCGCCGACGTGCTCGCCTCGCGCCCCTCATTCGACGTGATCTGCGGTAGCTCGGTCGGCGCGATCAATGCCGCCCACCTCGCGGCGCATGCGGATCGCGCTGACTTCGGTATCGACAAGCTACTGAGCAGCTGGCGCTCGCTCCGTCTCGAGACGCACCTGCGTCCACGCCTGAGTACGTTCCTTGGTTGGGGCCAGGATGCGCAGCTTCGTAAGGCCGAGCAAGGCTCCGCCCGTGCGTCGCGATGGGGGCGCGCGCTGCTCGACCCGCGCCCGTTCGAAGAGCTCGTGTGCACCACGATTCCCTGGGAGGGCCTACACCGCAACGTGCACGCGGGAGTGCTCAAGGCACTCATCGTCTCTGCCCTCGACATCGCGCGCGCGAGGACGAACACGTTCATCGAGCTCGCGCCCGGTGCATCGTGCGTGCTGCTGCCCGCGAGAGATCCGCGACGAACCGGGAGGATCGAGACCATCACCTCCGATCACGTGCTCGCATCCGCTGCGCTGCCACTCGTGTTTCCAGCACGCGCCATCGGTGGCTCGTACTTCTGCGACGGCGGTCTCCGGTTCAACACGCCGCTCGCGCCAGCGATCCGCACCGGTGCGCGAAAGATCGTCGTGGTGACGCTCCGCGGAGGTGCGGCTTCAGCCGATGAAGTGGTGGCGCACTACTATCCGAAGCCGATCTTTCTGATCGGAAAGGTCCTCGAAGCGCTGCTGCAAGATCCGATCGACTACGACTTGCAGGTGGTCGAGCGCCTCAATCGTGTCCTCGACGTCATGGCCGACGCTGTCCCACCCGAGGCGGCAGAGCGCATCGCGAAGGTGCTCGAGGCCGACCGCGGTCTCGCGTACCAGCGCGTGCGTTTGCTCGTGTTCCGCCCGTCCCAGAACATCAGCGTCCTCGCGCTCGAGCATCTGCGCCGGCACGGCGCGGCGAAAGCGAGTTTCTTCGCGAAGCTCCTGCTCAGGAAAGCGACCTCGCTGGGTGCCTACGTCGAGGCCGATGTCCTCTCGTATATCCTCTTCGACGGGATGTTCGCGAGCACGCTGATCGAGCTTGGCCGACGCGACGTGCAGGCGCGGGCTGCCGAAGTCACCGCGTTCTTTCGGAGTGAGACCGAGAAGCCCGGCGTTCCGTCGGTTGCGTGACCGGCGGAGACGCCGCGCCGAACGGCGGCTCGAGCTCGCGGTGAAACGCGAGCGGGCTGAAGACATCGACCTCGATCACGTCATCACGGGCGGCGCCAGCCTTGATGACGAGCGCGCGCTCCTGGGAGGTCAAGATCCCCTTTGCCACCGCTTGATCGAGCACCTGCGATTCCGAGTCGTCCGATAGCACGCCGGTATGCAACGCCCGGCGCACCTTCGCGCGCACGGGCCGCGCGATGACTGCGAGCTCCAGCGCGTATTCGAGCTGACCGAGTCCGACCTCGCGCGCGCTGGGAACATAGATGTCGGTGGTCAGTCGGAGTCTTCCACTCGCTCCTTCGAGCAGCGAGTGTGCGGCCGCCGTCGTCGTCCGATCGCTCGGCGATCGCAAGCGCGAGCCGAACGGAAACGCTACCAACCGGAGAATGCCCGCCGCGAGCCGGTTCGGCAGGTTCTCGATGACGCCGTGCAGCGCCCGTTCCGTCTGGCACAGAGCCTCCGCGGTCGCCCAGTCGAACAACGCGTCGTCGTCGGGAACGCGTGTCGCGACGTAGCGATTCACGGTCGCGAAAGTGATGTACATCCACGCAAGGGCATCTGCCATGCGGCCCGAGATGTTCTCGGCGCGTTTCAACGCAGCACCGAGCGTGATCATCGCGATGTCCGCGGTCACGGCGAAGCTCGCTGACAGCCTCGTGAGCTTCCGCAGCGGCCTGCGCGCCCGGCCGCAATCGGGCGCGCGCGCGATCGCACCGCCCGTGATCGAGAGCAGCACGCTGCGCACGACGTTTCTCAGCAGGAAATTGACGTGACCCGAAATCGCCCGATCGAACGCGTCGACATCGCGAGCCTCGGCGGCGCGTAGCTCGGCGAGTGCATAGGGGTGACACCGAATGGCGCCTTGCCCGAACACGATCAGCGATCGCGTGAGGATGTTCGCGCCTTCGACCGTGATGCCGATCGGGACGGTCTCGTAGATCGGCGCGAGCAGGTTGTGTCGGCCTTTGCAGATGGCTGCGCCGCCGGCAACATCCATCGCATCGTTCGCGACCCTGCGCAGCGCTTCCGTAGACCAGCGCTTCGCGATCGCGGAGACCACGCCAGGGCGCTCGCCCGCGTCGACTGCACCCGCGGTGATCACGCGGACGGCGTTCATCCAGTACATCGTGCCCGCAATCCGGCCGAGCGGCGCCTCCACGCCCTCGAACTGCCCGATCGGTCGACCGAACTGCTCGCGAACGCTCGCGTACGCCCCCACGACACGCGTCGCGACTTGCGCGGCGCCAACCGCATCGGCCGGCAAGCTGAGGGAGCGTCCCGCCGACAGACATTCCATGAGCATTCGCCAGCCCTGGCCCGCCATCTGTGGTCCGCCAATGATCTGATCGAGCGGAACGAACACGTCGGTGCCTCGGGTTGGCCCGTTCTGAAATGCCGAAGACAGCGGATCATGACGGGCTCCGATCCACACGCCCGGCGTGTGCACCGGGACGAGCGCGCACGTGATCCCGAGGTCGGTCATGGTGCCCAGCAGGTGGTCGGGGTCGAATAATCGGAATGCCAGCCCGAGGACCGTCGCGACCGGCGCGAGTGTGATGTAGCGCTTGTCCCACGTGAGCCGGATGCCCAGCACCTGACGTCCATCGTGGCTGCCCCAGCACACGATCCCCCGCGAGCGAATCGCTGCAGCATCCGATCCGGCATGCGGCTCCGTGAGCGCGAAGCACGGAATCTCGTCGCCGATGGCGAGCCTCGGCAAGTAATACTGCTTTTGTTCCTCGGTCCCGTACCGCAGGAGTAACTCCGCAGGCCCGAGCGAGTTCGGCACCATCACGGTCACGCACGCGGCCGCACTGCGAGACGCGAGCATCGTGATCACGGAGCTATGCGCGAGCGCGGAGAACCCCAGCCCGCCGTACTCCTCCGGGATGATCATGCCCATGAAGCGTTCGCGTTTGATGAAGCTCCACACGTGAGGCGCCAGATCGCCATCCTTGCGGATCGCGTAGTCGTCGAGCATCCGGCACAGCTGCGTGCACGGACCGTCGAGGAACTCGTGCTCCTTGTCGGAGAGCTGTTTCGGCGCGAATCGGATGATGCGTTCGAAGTCGGGAGCGCCCGAGAACAACTCCGCTCCCCACCAGACCGTTCCAGCTTCGAGCGCGATCCGCTCGGTCTCGCTCATTCGCGGGAACGACGGTGCGAGCCTTCGCATCAGCGGACCGACGAGAAGTCGCCGGCGTATCCCGGGGATGCCGGTCACGATCGCGACTCCGAGCCACAACACGATCGCGAGTGTCAGGCCCCAGGTGCCGCCTGCGGCCCACCACACCGCTAGGGGAAAGACCCATCCGAGGCTCCATCCCCACCAGGCTCTGCCGGCGTACGTCAGCGCGACGGCAACAATGATCGCCACGACTATCGAGAACACTGCCAGCGGCACCATGCACTGGAGAGCTTGCAACCGGCGCGCCTGCTGGCTACGCAGGTTTCGGATCTGATTGTTGCTAGTTTTTTAGCATACTGCTAAATTCTTAGCACATGAAGAAGCCATCCCCGGCCACGCTCACGCGGCGCGAGCGCGAGATCATGGACATCCTGTATCGGCGTGGTCGAGCGACTGCGGCCGAGGTCCTCGAGGACATGGCGAACCCACCGACGTATTCGGCGGTGCGTGCACTGCTGCGCATCCTCGAAGACGAGGGACACATCAAGCACGTCCAGGAGGGGCCGCGCTACGTGTACCTGCCCGCGGTCGCGCGTAACGATGCGCGCAAGAGCGCGCTCTCGCATGTTGTCACGACGTTCTTCGACGGTTCGATCGAACAAGTGGTCGCCACGCTCGTCGAGTCGTCACGCTCGAAGCTGTCGAAGGACGAGCTCGAGCGCCTCGCTCAGCTGATCGAGAAGGCAAAGAAGGAGGGGCGCTAACATGACGATCGCATCCATCGCTCTTGCTGCCATCCGGGCGGCCGTGATCTTGGGCGTCGCCCTCGCGGCGCTGCGGCTTCTCGCCCGGACGTCGGCGGCAACGCGCCGCTCGGTGCTCGTCGCTGCGTTCGGGATCGTGCTCGCGCTACCGATCGCGACTGCCGTATTGCCAGCGCTCCATCTGCGCGGCGAGGTCGCCCCCGATACGCATGCACTGGTCGCGACCTCCGCGCCCGATACGATCGTGGAAGCGAGCCCGGTAGCAACCGCGCCGGTAATCGTACCGATCGCACAGGCGGCACCCGCGGCGAATGCGCCGCGCGAGGCTACGAGCGTGTCACCGCTCGCGCTCGTCGTTGCGCTATGGGCACTCGGTGCCGTCACGGTGCTCGCGCGTCTCGGCATCGGTCTTTCGCGCGCGCGTCGCATCGTGAGATCGGCGCGCTTCGTCGAGACCCTCGACATTGCCGGGCGCCCCGTCGAGGTTCGCATCAGCTCGGCCATCGAGACGCCTGCTGTGACCGGTGTGCTCGTGCCGGTGATCCTCCTGCCTCACGACGCCGAGACCTGGACCGCCGAGCGCCGCCGCATCGTTCTCGCGCACGAGCTCGCCCACGTCGCGAACCACGACTGTCTCGCAAGTGCGGTCGCGCAGCTCGCGGTCGCGATGCACTGGTTCGATCCACTCGTGTGGCTAGCGGCCCGCAGGCTGCGTGTCGAGCGCGAGCTCGCCGCGGACGATCAGGTGCTGGACGATGGTGTGCTCGCGTCGAGCTACGCCGAGCACCTGCTCGCGCTCGCAACATCACAAGGCGATCGCCGGATGCCCACGGGCGCGCTCGCGATGGCGGAATCCTCGCAGGTATCGGTCCGCATTCGCGCGCTCCTCGCACCTCACACGCGAACGCCGCTCGGGCGCGCTCGCTTCGCACTGCTCGGCGCGGGTCTGGCTCTGGCAGCGCTCGTCGCCTGCGCCACGCCCGATCGCGAGACCGCACCGGCCCCACCGGTCGAGACAACCTCGCCCGCGCCGACCCAAGCGCCAGCGCCGTCCACGACGATCGACCCGCGAGTCCAGGCGGTCGTCGAGGACGAGATCGAACGCATGAACACGGAGTGGTCGCCGTGCGCGGCGATCGTCCTCGTGCTCGATCCGCACACCGGCAATGTTCTCGCGGCCGGTTATCGCGGTGGCACCGAAACGACTGCGCAGCTCGCTGCAGTCCGCCCGATGGTAGCGGGCTCGACGATCAAGCCCCTCGTGATCGCAGCAGCACTCGAGGACGGCGTCATCAAACCAACCGATCGGTTCGATACATCGCCCGATCCACGCTCCACGATCGTGGACGTCACGCCGCACGCTACGCTCGACGTCGGCGAAATACTCGCGGTGTCGTCGAACGTCGGGCTCGTCAGGATCTTCGACAAGCTGGGTGGCGCAAAGCTCGCCGCATGGGGAACGCGCTTCCACCTCGCGTCCATCCCGTCGACGATCGCCAGCGGTTCGCCGGGCGCGACGGTCGCGATCGGAAACGTGTCGTCGACTCCGCTCGAGATCGCCGCAGCATTCGCCACGCTCGCAAACGGCGGTGTCTATCACGCGCCGACATTCGTTCCCGGGCGCGGCGATGGCGAGCGCGTCGTCCGCGCCGAGACCGCAGCGACCGTTCTCGCGCTGCTCGAGGGTGTCACCGGCGCGCAAGGAACGGGCAAGGCTGCGCGGGTCGACGGCGTCCGTGTCGCGGGCAAAACGGGCACCGTGCACCTCGGTCTTGGCAAGGACACATCCGACTACTACTCGAGCTTCGTCGGCACCGCTCCGCTCGACAACCCGCGCTACGTCGTCTTCGTCGGCGCCGAAACTCCGCGCAATGGCGGAACGGGCGGTCAGGTGGCAGCGCCGGTGTTCGGCCACCTGATGGCGCGCCTGCTGGCGCGATAGGTCAAAACTCACTCTCCAAGTGCACAGAAGTTCTCCGACAAAGCCCTCGATTCGACGGGTAGCCGCCGGATAGCGGCGGGAAGCGGGTAGCAACCGCGGCGGCAACTTCGTATCCTTAGGATCTGGAGTCCGAAGCCGAAGCCCCTGAGAACGCAGCCCTTGCCGGGCTGCTCGCCACGATCTCGGATCGTCGCATCCGGAGAAAGGTCCAGAAGCTTCTCCAGCTCGGCGAAGAAGCGGTGCGCGCGCTCGGCGAGCTCGATATCGCCCTGTACTTACGGGAAGACGGTGAAGAGCAGCTGCAGATCGTCTCCGACGCGGTGCTGAGTCACTTCCGCCGGCTACTCGAGTACCTCGGCATGGTCGCGCCTGCCGCGAACGCCGGCGCAGTGGACGCGGAGCTCGATCTCGAAGGCTCTGGCCCCGCCCGGCGAAGCTCTGGCCAGATCTCCCGGGGCGCCCCCCGCGATCGATCGGACGCCGACAGGTGGAGCGCGCTCGAAGGAGAGATCGTCACCTTGCAGTACGGGCTTGGATCCGAGCTCAAGGAATTCGAACGCCGGTTCTCCGACGCGCTCAAGAACGACCGAAAGGAACAGGCCGTTCGCGATCTCAACGACGCGACGAGCGGCCTCATGGACGGCGTCTTCGCGGTCATGACGAGCGTGTACGAGTGCTTCCTCGGATACGCCGAGCCCGAGCGCATGGTGCCGGGCCACCGCGACACACTCGGCAAAGCGCTGGCGATCCGGCGAACGCTCGCCGAGCTACGCCGCTACGTACGTGAGGTCAATCGGCCGATTCAGGATCGTGCAACGCCGGCCGACGTGGCGGACGAGAACTACGCGCGCATCGTCGAGGTGGTCGGTCACTTCATCGAGAGCGACGTGTTCTATTACCTGCGCTCCGATACACGCCGGGACTTCTGGCAGTTCCACGAAACACTCGCGAACGGCGACGCGAGATCGAATCGCCTCGATTGTGAAGGCTTCGACAAATACCTCGACTCGCTCGCATTCGTTTCGCAGCGCGGCGTGCTCATCAAGCATGACAGCGATCTGAAGACCAAGATCACCGGTGATCTCGAGCGAGCTGTGAAATTCGCCGCGCTCTTGCCCGACGTGGTGTGCGAGGTGATCGAGCAGGCCTTCGTGAAAGGCGAACGCCTGTCCGGCCTCAACGATCAGGTCGATGCAGTCGTCCTCGAGTGGTCGTCGATGACTCCAGAGGAGCGCGCTGACCCGGAGCGTGCCGTGGCGGTCGGACGCAAGTTGCTCGAGCTCGTCCGCCCACCGCGTCGCGCCGCGTCCGTCGAGGGCGAAGACGTCTTCTAGTCGGCCTCGTCGCTAGAAGCGAGCTCGCTAGTCACTCGACCATGCGCACGAACGTTGCGACCGGCTTTCCGTTCGGCGCGATGTGCACCTCGAACACGTGCATGACCTGGCCGTGGTTCTTCGGGTTCGACTGACCGCCCGAGTACTCCCACGTGTTGACGGCCATGAATGTGTGACCGCCGTCGCGATAGAACGTCGGCGTCCCGGGGCCGTACATGTGGATCTTGGGCTGGCTCGACAGCCACGGCGCAGCAACAGTCTTCTTGACGCACGGCCCATTGATGCTCGGACCACAGTCCGCGTAGCCGACGCCGTAGCTATTGTTGCGATAGGAACCGCCCGAGTAGAAGACATACCAGCGGCCGTCGAGGCGGACCATCGCCGCGTTCTCCATCACCGGTTCCTCCCAGCCACCCTTCGTGATTTGCGTGAGCTTCACCCAGTCGCTGCCGGGTGCGAAGTGCTGGCCGTACTCGCCGAGCTTGCGGATCTGGATCGTGTTGACGCCATTCGGCTCGTCGATGCGAGCCATGAGGTGGAAGTCGCCGTGCGCATCCTTGACCGGATACGGGTCGATCGCCCATAGCGTGCTGTCGGGGCAGATCATCGGCGCGTTGAAATCGTCGACGAAGGGTCCGTGCGGACCTGCCGCGCGCGCGCGGTACGTGCACATCTTATGGACCGTGCCCGCGACCTGCGCCGTGTAGTAGAGCATCCAGTGGTGGTCGTCGATCTTCGCTGCGCCAGGCGCCCACACGGCACCGCTCTGGAGCGCGTCGGTGTTGAGCCGCGGCAGTGCTTCACCCACACGAAGCCAGGTGGCGCCGCCGTCGTCGGAGCGTGCGTGCGTGACGTGCACGGCCTCGCCTTCGTACGCCTGAATCGCGAAGTACGCGTGCAGCGTATCGCCGTCCCGCACGATCGTCGGCGAGCCGAACCTGCCGTGAAACTCGGGAAGCGACACGGTCTCGACGAGTGAGTCGTCAGTGACGTCTGCATCATCGATGCAGCCGGCGAATGCGACCAGACAGACGGCAATTCTCAGCATGGCCGGGTACGTCGCAACGACGGTGCCAGCGTCCAATCCGCCGAGATCGCAGTGCTCTGCGGCGGCACCTGTAACGTCCGGCGCTACAGGTGCTCACGAGGGTCCGCGAACCGATCAGATTGCACTACACGCCTGGATCTGCGCGCCGCACTCGGCCTGTGGATCGTGCGCGCTGATCATGCAGCGCAGCACCGCCGACGCTTCAGCCGACACCTCGGGCCTGGCGGTGACCATGCAATCTGTCGCCGCGTGCAAGTCGCTCGCTCCTTGCAGACACCCGAGTGTCGCTTGGCAGGTCGCCGTGCCCTGCCCGATCCACTCGCCGCCCGTTCCCGTGCCAGTCTCGTCGAGGCACCTTCCCGTGCGCGGATCGGCCGGGTAATAGGAACCGATCAGCATGCACATCTCGTCACTGCTGCGCGGACCCTGATAGACGTTGCGCGCTTCAACGTTGCGGTAGTCGCAGTAGTAGTCGAGCTTCGATCCGGCCTTCACGACGAAGCCGTCATAACTCTGCACTGGTACTCGCTCCCAATTCGTCGTCGTGTAGAACGGCTGCTCGCTGTCGACGCGCGCTTCATAGCCGACGCCCCGCGCGTGCATGTGCGATTGCGCGTTTGCGATCGTGATGTCCTGATAGACCGGGCACCGCCAGTGCGCGCGCGCCGTGCCGCCACCGGGGACGCTGATCAGTGGGTTGTAGAGGAAGAGGATGTCGCCTTCCTCGACGATGTCCGCGGCGGGGACCGTGTCGAACCGGATGTGCACATCGGTCTCGAGTGTCGCGTCCGTCGGATTGATGTAGTGGACATTGATCAACGCGACGCCACCGATGTGAACGCCGACGCCGGGCGGGAACCTCAGGATCGAGTCGCCCTCGCGGTTCTGCGATCCGCCGAGCAACTTGGTCAGCGACCATCCATTGCTCGCGCCGTCGGTGCAGTCGAATACGCCGGACGTATCGAC
>DASUFX010000416.1:0-12235 GCA_036274355.1 Kofleriaceae bacterium
GGAGCTCTCGAACGTCAAGCACGAGTACATCGACGGCGTCGTATACGCGAGAGATGTCGGTACGGTCGAAGAGTACGTAGCGCTCGAGGAGCTCTCGAACGTCAAGCACGAGTACATCGACGGGCTCATCCTCGCGATGAGTGGCGGCACACTCGAGCACTCACGGCTTGGTGTCGCGGTGATCGGGCAGCTCCTGGCTCAGCTGCAGGGGCGCAGCTGCTACGTGTTCTCGTCCGATGCGCGCGTACAGGTGGCCGGTGGCGAGCTCATCACGTACCCCGACGTCTCGGTCTGCTGCGGGACACCTCGTGAGGGCGGCCAGGACCCGCTCGCGATGCAGAACCCAACGGTGATTATCGAGATCCTGAGCCCGAGGACCGAGAAGTACGATCGAACCACGAAGTTCGCCCGCTATCAGCAGATCGAATCGCTGCAAGAATATGTTCTCGTGTCGCAGAGCGAATGCCGCGTCGAGGTGTTCCGACAGCTCGACGATCGCTCGTGGAGCGATGCAGTCGTCGCCGGTCCCGGCGAACGCGCAGCGTTGCGTTCGATCGCCTGCGAGCTCGACATCGACGAGCTCTACCGGATGCGGTTGACGAGCAGCTGAGCAGGGCAGAGCTCGCACCCCGACAAGACGGGCCTTCCGCAGTCATCATGGGCGTCAGCTGTTGGTGCTAACGCCAGCAACTACGTCGACCACACGATTCTGTCGAAGATCGCGTGCAGACGAGCTCCTTTTGCTGCGTCGATCGAATCGACCCACGCGATGCGCCCGAGCAAGTGCGCGCGAAAGTCTGGATGTCCGTCGCGGTTCTGCGCGGCCGGGCCGGTCCGTGCGCAGTTGTGCAGGATCGCGCGCAGCCGCTCGACCTCGGCGCGCGGGACCGACAGCTTGTCGTTCACGACGAGGCCTGTCAGGCGCTGCGCCGCGCTGCGCGTCATCACGCGCGTCTTGCGGAAATTCAGCGCGAAGCCCTCTTCGAATGCGATCGCGCCCACGCGGGCGATGAGCGTTGACGCTGCGCGTGCCAGCTCGCGGCGGCCCGAGATCGCGATGTCATCGGCGTAGCGCGTGTACCGCGCGCCGATGGTTGCCGCGAATGCCGCGACGCGCACGTCGAAACGGAACGCAGCGAGGTTCGCGAGCGCACCGGACGAGGGCGCGCCCTGGGGTAAGTGCGCTGTGCGCAGGCGTGCGTGCGTTTCACCGTCGTGCTGCCGGTTGGGCGTCGTATACAACACGTCGGGCGGCGTGCGATGCGTGCACAGGGCTGCAAGCGTTCGCGCGACTCGCTCGGGATACCCGGCGCTGTGAAAGATCGCAGCGACCCGCGCACGCGTAACGGACGTGAAGAACGCTTGCAGGTCGAGTCGAATGACCACATCGCGATCGACGTGAGGCGTGGCGAAGCTCGCGATCGAATGGCCGGCGCGAAACCCATGGGCGGCGGTGTGCGGCGGAATCTGCGCGATGATGTCGTCGAGCACGAACCGCTGGATCGTGCGCAGGCGCGGCTTTGGCGCTTCGAGCAAGCGATAGCCGCCGCGTTTGGCGATCCAGGTGTAGCGATAATGGCGGCGCCGTTGATCGAGAGCCGTCGGTGACACGCGGTGGTGGCGCCGGGCATCGCTCGCGGTACTCGAGATGCCACGCAGGTCGGCGAGGCTCGTGAGCTGGTCGACGCTGAGCCCGAGCCAGACGGCGAGCTCCTTCGACGTCGCGAGCGCGGGGACGCGCCACGGCGACTCGGCCATCTCGGGCGGTGGAGCGCCACGCACGAGCGGTCGCTCGCGGACTGCTTCGTGAAGCGCGTAGCTGTCGAGCAGCACCTCGCGGAGCTCTTCGAGCGATGCAGGCCCGTCGAGCGGAAACTCCTCGACGATCAGATCGACGAGGTGGTCCATCCATGGCCGGTTCGCTTCGAACACGTGCTGCAGGCGCGATAGCAGGGCGTCGCCGTTCCATTCGCCAGCGAGCAGCACATCCGCGAGTTGCTGGACAAATCGCTCCATTACGAGAAGCGTGCGGCGGCGCTACCAACCAGTCTCGTCTGGCTCGAAGGGTCGTGCGTTTCGCGCACCGCCCATTCGTGCGTCGCAATGTCGATCTGAACAAGCATCCCCACGGTAGCCGCGGAGAGGTGGCGAACATCCGAAGACGCTCGAACACCCACTTGGTAGCGTCGCCGCACCCGCAGACGATACCGCAACGTCAGGCGACGAGGACCGGGCGCTTGCGCAGCCACTCGTTCGACGTCAGCTGCTGCAACATGAACGCAGCGGTATCAGCACGACTGATCATCCCGCCGCTCAGCGAGGTGTCGTCGGCGACGCGCCACTTGCCGCGCGGTTTGCTGTCGGTGAGAAAGCCGGGGCGCACGACGATCCACTCGAGATCGGTCTGCGCGAGCGAGCGCTCCATCGCGAGCTTGTCGCGGAACGCTTTGCGCAACACGAGCCAGCCACCGAGCCGGATCACGAAGCCACCGCGGTATTCGGTCTTCTCGCCAACACCGAGCGACGACATCGCGACGATGCGCTTCATGCCGGCAGATTGCATGGCGGCGATGATGGTCGCGATGCCGCCCGAGCAGATGTCGACGTGACGCCATGGCCGGGTGCCGAGGCACGACATCACGGCGTCGTGTCCCTTCACGGCAGCGGCGACGGCGGCGAGGTCGAGGACATCGCCGATGATCACGCGCGGCTCGGGTAGTGAGGAGCCGGCGGACACTTTGGTCGACCCGGCTGACGAGCCGGTGGACGCCGCGGCCGAGCCGTTGGACGCGGCCGTCGAGCCGCTGAACGAGCCGGCCGAGCCGGTGAACGAGCCGGCCGAGGCGTTGAACGAGCCGGCCGAGGCGTTGAACGCGGCGGACGAGCTGGTCGACGCAGCCGTCGAGCCGGTCGACGCAGTGGTCAAGCCGATCGACGCAGCCGGTGAGCCGTTCGGCGCGGCGCCCGAGTGGGCCAACGCGGGCGCGGAGGAGGGTGGGGCCGACGCCCGGACACGGCGTGGTGGGAGCGGACGGCGTACGAACGCGGTCATCTCGTGGCCGGCCGCTGCGCCTTGGTCGAGCAACGCGCGGCCGGTGTTGCCCGTCGCGCCGAACACGATCACCTTCATCGCGCGAGCACCATACTGCGCGCGAACGCGGTGGGCGAGGCGAGCGGCACGGGAGCGAACAGTGCGCTGTGCGAACGCGTGCCTACTCGAAATCGAGACGGTACTTCAGTGACATGTCTGCATCACTGAAGCTCTTCCAATTCGAGACGAGCTGGCAGAGGTCTGCGTTGAAGTCGTCACGTGGAATGTGGACCTCGAAGTAGCCGTGCGCGTCGGTCATCGTCGTGTAGCGGCCGACGGTGCCGGCAAACGAGATCGTGAAGCCTTCGTTGAGACGCTCGAACGACGTGAACTGACCGCGAATCACGATGCCCGAGATCGTTTCGGAGTCGCAGGCGCGCTGGGTCGACTGTGTCCGAATCTCGACCGGCTCGCTCGGGGGCGCAACGGCAAGCTCCGGCGCGGACAGGGCCGGAGCGGTCGGTTGTGTCAGCCAAATGGCTGCGGTAGCGACGGTAGCGATCCCTAGCGACAGGTACTGCGGCGCGCGAAGGGCGATCACCTAGTCATGATAGCGCGCGGCCTGCCCGAAATCCTGGGTCACTTAGCGGGGGTAGGAGAGCTACACAAACCGCCGAGCTTCCGTAATATTGAGGTGCGATGAGGATCCGTTTGTCGGATGAGAAAAAGCCGCCTGGCCCCAAGCGGGATGGCGAGCGACAGACGGGATTGGTGCTCGATGAGCGCACGCGCACCAAGAAGCCGCCGATGTACAAGGTGCTGCTGCACAACGACGACTACACGACCCGTGAGTTCGTCGTGTGGGTGCTGCAGACCGTTTTCCACAAGAACGAGAGCGACGCGATCGCGATCATGAGCCACGTGCACAACCACGGGATCGGCGTCGCGGGCGTGTACACGTTCGAGGTCGCCGAGACCAAGGTCACGAAAACGATGTCGCTCGCAAAGGCCCAACAGTTTCCGCTGCAACTCTCGATAGAGCCAACCGATTGACTAGTACCGGTTGGGATCGCGGTCCCCTACACTTAGGACGTCATGCTCTCACCTGAGCTCCAAGCCACGCTGCAGCGCGCCGTCGACGACGTTCGTGGTCGGCGTCACGAGTACCTGACACTCGAGCACTTGCTGTTGTCGTGCCTCGACGATCCGACCGGCGCCGACATCATCACGAAGTGCGGTGGCGACGTCGAGAAGCTCCGCGGCGACCTCGAGCGGTTCTTGGACGAGCAAGTCGAGGAGCTGCCGGACGGTGAGGAGTCGGGACCGGATCAGACGCTCGCGTTCCAGCGCGTGCTGCAGCGTGCGGCGATGCACGTCCAGGCGGCCGGCCGCCAGCAGATGACGACCGGCAACGTGATCGCGTCGATGTTCCGCGAGCGCGACTCGCATGCGGTGTACTTGCTGGAGAAGCAGGGCATCACCCGCTTCGATGTCATCAATTACATCTCGCACGGCGTGTCGAAGGTCGATGCCGGTGGCCCCGTGGTGCCGCGGACCCGTGGCGTCGAGGACGATGGCCAGGACGATCAAAAGATCTCGAACCCGCTCGAGAGCTTCTGCGTGGACCTCACGCAGCGCGCACGCGAGGGCAAGATCGATCCGTTGATCGGTCGCGCCGACGAGCTCGAGCGCATGATCCAGGTCCTGTCGCGGCGCCGTAAGAACAACCCGCTGCTGATCGGTGAGCCGGGCGTTGGCAAGACGGCGCTCGCCGAGGGCCTCGCGCTCCGCATCGTCGACAAGCAGGTGCCCGAGCCGCTGCTCGACGCGAAGGTCTATTCGCTCGACATGACGGCGGTGCTCGCGGGCACTCGCTATCGCGGTGACTTCGAAGAGCGGCTCAAGGCCGTGATGAAGGTGTTGATCGGCGATCCGAAGTCGATCCTCTTCATCGACGAGATCCATAACATCATCGGCGCTGGCGCGACGAGCGGCGGGACGATGGACGCGGCGAACATCTTGAAGCCGCCGCTGTCGAACGGCGAGCTCAAGTGCATCGGCTCGACGACGTTCAAGGACTATCGCCAGGCGTTCGAGCGCGACCGCGCTCTGTCGCGCCGGTTCCAGCGCATCGACATCGGCGAGCCGACGATCCCCGAGGCGATCGAGATCCTGAAAGGTCTCAAGCCGCGCTACGAGGAGCACCACAACGTCAAGTTCACCGACGCTGCGATCACCGCGGCTGTCGAGCTGTCTGCGCGCCACATCAGTGGCTCGCACTTGCCCGACAAGGCCATCGACGTGATCGACGAGGCAGGCGCGAAGGTGCGGCTGATGCCCGCCGACCAGCGCCCCGACGAGATTCGCCCGAATCTGATCGAGGACGTCGTCGCGAAGATCGCGCGGATTCCGACGCGCAGCGTGTCGACGCAGGACAAGACGAAGCTCGCGAACCTCGAGGGCGAGCTCAAGCGCCTCATCTTCGGCCAGGACGCGGCGATCGAGCAGCTCGCGACGGTGATCAAGCTATCGCGCGCGGGTCTCGGCAATCCGAACAAGCCGACCGGCAACTTCCTGTTCGCCGGACCTACTGGCGTCGGTAAGACGGAGCTCGCGAAGCAGCTCGCGTCGGTGCTCGGCATCGAGTTCATCCGCTTCGACATGTCCGAGTACATGGAGAAGCACACGGTGTCGCGCTTGATCGGCGCGCCTCCCGGCTACGTCGGCTTCGATCAAGGCGGCCAGCTCACCGACGCGATCAACAAGAACCCGTACTCGGTCGTCCTGCTCGACGAGATCGAGAAGGCGCACCCCGACATCTACAACATTCTCCTGCAGATCATGGATCACGCGACGCTGACCGATAACAACGGTCGCAAGAGCGACTTCCGCAACGTGATCCTGATCATGTCGAGCAACGCGGGCAGCCGCGAGATGGCGGCGGGCCGCATTGGCTTTGGCGATTCCATCGCGGACAGCAAGGACGGCAAGAAGGCACTCGAGCGCGTGTTCACGCCCGAGTTCCGCAACCGCCTCGATGCCACCGTGTTCTTCGGTTCGCTCCCGGTCGAGGTGATCCGCAAGGTCGCCCGCAAGTTCCTCGACGAGCTCGAGGGCCAGCTGCAGGAGAAGAAGGTCTCGCTCGAGGTCAGCCCGGCTGCGCTCGACTGGTTCGTCGAGCACGGCTACGACAAGGCCATGGGCGCCCGGCCGATGGCCCGCCTCGTCCAGAGCACGCTCAAGGCGCCACTCGCCAACGAGATCCTGTTCGGTAAATTGACGAATGGCGGCGTGGCACACGTGGATGTCAAAGACGGCCAAATTGACATCACGTGCGAGGGTGGCGACGCCCCGAACTAGCGCAAGTTGCTGCACAGCGTCGGTTCGGGAATTCGCTTGCTACCGGCACGGTTGATGTAGTGTCGTCCGTCCCGCATGGCGCCATTGATCGAGCTTGTCGACATCGCGCGCTACTACCAGATGGGCGACGAGCGCATCGCGGCGCTCGATGGCGTCAGCTTCGCGGTGCAGGCCGGCGAGATGGTCGCGATCGTCGGCACGTCGGGATCGGGTAAGTCGACGCTGCTCAACGTCCTCGGCTGCCTCGATACGCCGAGTGCCGGCCGGTACCGGCTGAACGGCCGCGATGTTCAGGATCTGTCAGACGACGACCGCGCGCGGGCACGCAACCAACAGCTCGGGTTCGTGTTCCAAAGCTTTCAACTGCTGCACCGCGCGACCGCACTCAAGAACGTCGAATTGCCGCTGGTCTATCGCGGCATGCCGGCGAAGGAGCGCCGCGAGCGCGCGATGAAGGCGCTGACCCGCGTCGGCCTCTCGGCGCGCATGAAGCACAAGCCATATCAGCTGTCGGGTGGCCAGCGGCAGCGCGTCGCGATCGCACGCGCGCTCGTCAGCGAGCCGTCGCTGCTGCTCTGCGACGAGCCGACCGGCAACCTCGACTCGGCGACGACCGAAGACATCATGGGGCTGTTCCACCGCCTGCACGACGAGAAGCACACGATCGTGATCGTGACGCACGATCCGTCGATCGCGGCGCGCTGTCCGCGAGCGATCCGGATCTCCGACGGCAAGATCCTCGCCGATGGTACTGGCGCCGACGTCGCGCGCGGTGCTGCGACCGTCAGCGTCGCCGTGCCGGCAGATACGGTAGGCGCGGCGTGACGAAGCTCGATCGCCTCGCGCTCGTAGCGCTTGTAGCAGCGTGCAGCGGCGGTGGTCCGCGGCGCGCCGGCAAGGTCGAGGAGCGCGCGCGCGTCGAGAAGGTGCGCATGGCCGAGGTTCGTGATCGCGTGCTGCTCGCCGGCACGGTGCACGCGATCCAGAGCGAAGAGCTGCGCACTCCGCGCACCCCGATGTGGGAGCTGCCGGTGCGCTGGATGGCGGAGGATGGCGCCGTCGTGAAGAAGGGCGATCGCGCGCTGGAGTTCGACAACTCGTCGTTCGTCAGCACGCTCAAGGAGCAGAAGCTCGCGTACCTCGACGCGCTGATGACGTTCGACACCTTCCTCGACGTCAGCGCCCTCGACGAAGCGCAGAAGACGTTCGAGCTCGACAACGCGAAGCTCACGCTCGAAAAGGCGCAGGTGCAGGCGAACGTGCCAGCAGATCTGTTGCCGGCGCGCACCGCGCAGGAGCGCCAGCTCGAGCTGAAGCGCGCCGAGGCGGCCGTCGAGAAGGCACAGAAGGAGCTCGCGTCCGCGAAGGCAGCGAATGCGCTCGAGCGGCAGGTCAAACAGATCGAGCTCGACAAGGCAAAGCAGAAGATCCTCGACGCCGAGAAGGCGATTGGCGAGCTCGATCTGAAGGCGCCGCGCGACGGCATCATCGTCGTTGGCGACCACCCGTGGATGGGGCGCAAGTTCCAGATCGGTGACACCGTGCAGCCGGGCTGGACCATCGTCGAGCTTCCGGATCTCACGTCGGGCATGGAAGTGCGCGCCGAGCTGTCGGACGTCGACGACGGTCGCGTGATGATCGGCATGGCCGGCACGTGCACGCTCGATGCGTATCCGGCCGATGGCGTGCCGTGCGTCGTGAAGGACTTGATGCCGGTCGCGAGCGGCAAAGGTGGCCAGTCGCTGCGTCGCGGGTTCGCGATCGTGCTGACGATCGACAAGGTCGATCACGAGAAGATGCGGCCGGGCATGGCGGTGAAGGTCGAGCTCGCGCCCGCGAAGGCGCCAGCGCAGCTCGTCGTGCCGCGTGGTGCGGTGCATTTCGACAAAGACAAGACGCGCGTCAAGCTCGCGTCGGGTGAGCTGCGCGACGTCGAGCTCGGCGCGTGTGACGCGCAGGGCTGCGTGGTGACGAAGGGCCTCGCGAGCGGCGACGGTGTGTCGATCGGAGGCGAGCTGTGAAGCGCGTGCTGCTCGCGCTCGCGGCGTTCGTTGCTCTCGGCGCGTGCAACCGCGAGCACGGCGATCTCGCGCTCGTCGACGTCAAGAAGGCGGATCTCGTCGTCGGCGTCGAGGTCAACGGCGAGCTAGCGGCCGTCGACTCGCTCGACGTCAAGCCACCCGCGCTCTACGACACCTGGGACTTCAAGATCGCCGACCTCATCGCCGAGGGCAAAGAGGTCAAAGAGGGCGATCCGATCGTCGCGTTCGATCCATCGGAGCAGATGCGCACGCTCGAGAGTCTGGCGAACGACGCCGACGCCGCGAAGAAGAAGCTCGACAAGAAGCGCGACGATGCCGCGCTCGCCCGCCGCGACGAGCAGCTGCAGATCGCGCAGGCCGAAGCGACGCTGCGCAAGGCGTCGCTGAAGACGAGCGCTGACAAGGATCTCGTCGCGACGGTCGATCAGAAGGTGCTCGAAATCGACGGCGCACTCGCGAAGCTCGCGCTCGACCAGGCGAAGAACAAGGCGGAGCGCGCCGCGAAGTCGGACACCGCCGAGATCAAGAGCCTGGCCGACCACCACGAGTACCTCGCGGGCCGCGTCCAGGAGTTGCAGCAGAACATCGAGAAGATGGCGGTCAAGGCGCCGCGCGCCGGCACGATCGTCTATCCGACGAACTGGCGCGGCGAGAAGAAGAAGGTCGGCGACAGCTGCTGGCGCATGGAAGCGGTGCTGCAGATCGTCGGCCTCGGCAAGATGGTCGGCAACGGCGAAATCGACGAGATCGACGTCGCGCGCGTGAAGGACAACCAACCGGTGTCGATCAAGCTCGATGCGTTGCCCGACGTCCAGCTGAAGGGCACCGTGCAGGAGATCGCGAAGTCGGTCGCGCCGAAATCAGAGGCTGATCGCAGCAACATCGCGAAGCTGAAGATCAAGGTCGACGCACCGGCGACCGTGCCGCTCAGGCCTGGCATGCGCTTTCGCGGCGAGGTCGAGACCGAGCGGCTCGCAAATGTCGTGCAGGTGCCCGCCGACGCCGTATTCGTCACGCCCGACGGGCCGGTCGCGTACAAGTCGACGGGCGACGGCGTGACGAAGGTGAAGCTCGTGCTCGGCAAGCGCAACGCGAGCGCGATCGAGGTGAAGAGCGGGCTCGCACCTGGCGATCGCGTCTCGCGCATCGATCCGGATCGGAGCGCGCCGTGAAGAAGCTTGTCGTCCTCGCGGTGCTTGCCGCCATCGGCGGTGGTGGCTGGTTCGTCGTCCGCCGCAGCGTCGGCGCGGCGCAGCATGATGACGTGCCGACGCACACGGTGAAGAAGGAAGCGTTCGTGCGCCGGGTGACCGCGGAGGGCAACCTGCGCGCGGTCAAGGCGACGCCGGTCACCGCACCGCAGAGCGGCGGCAGCTTCGGGCCGATGAAGATCGCGTGGCTCGCGCCCGATGGCGTCGCGGTCAAGGCGGGCGATGTCGTCGTGCGCTTCGATCCGACGGATCCGGAGAAGCAATTGAAGGAAGGGCAGGCGGACCTCGCAGCGGCATCGGCAAAGCTCGCCGAGGAAGACATCAAGTCGAAGACGGCGGTGCAGGGACGCGACAGCGCGGCCGACCTCGCCGGCGCCGAGCTCGAGCAGCAGCGCAAGTTCCAGTCGAAGGACAAGGAGATCTTCTCGCGCAACACGATCGTCGAGGCCGAAATCGACGAGAAGCTCGCGGGTGCGAAGCAAGAACACGCCGAGCAGACGAAGCAGATCGAGCGCAAGCTCGCGCAGTCGAAGGCGGCCGTGATCGCGGTCGAAAAGCAGAAGGCGCAGATCGCGATCTCGCACGCGGAAGCCGCGCTCAAGAGCATGGAAGTCAAAGCGCCGCACGACGGAATCCTCGTGTTGCGCCGCAACTGGCGTGGCGAGCTGCCGCGCGTCGGCGAGCAGACCTGGCCCGGCCAGAAGATCGCCGAGATCCCGCTGCTCGACACGATGGAGGCCGAGGTGTTCGTGCTCGAGGTCGATGGCAACGGCATCACCGAGAAGCAGCCGGCCGAGCTCGTCGTCGAGGCGAAGCCCGAGAATACGTACAAAGGCACGATCAAGCTCGTCGACAAGCTCGCGAAGCCGCGCGTGCCCGGTGTGCCCGTGCAGTACTTCGCGGTCGTGCTCGAGCTCGAGAAGACCGACCACGCGGTCATGAAACCCGGCCAGCGCGTGCGCGCCGAGCTCATTCTCGACAAGGCCGATGCGCTCGTCGTGCCGCGCCAGGCAGTGATCGGCAAAGAGGGCAAGAACGTCGTCTACAAGCGCGGCGCACACGGCTTCGAGCCCGTCGAGGTCGAGCTCGGCGCCGGCACCTCGGGCCGCGTCGTTGTCACGAAGGGCCTGTCTGCGGGTGACGTGATCGCGCTGCGCGATCCGACGCGCTCGCTCGATCAGGCGATCGGCAGCGGCAGCGACGGCGCGGGCGAAGCCTCCGGCGGCAAGGGGAAGCAATGAGACGCGTCCTCGATGCCTTCGTCGTCGCGCTCGAGTCGCTCGCAGAGCACAAGCTCCGCACGACGCTGACGATGCTCGGCATGATGTTCGGTGTCGGCGCGGTGATCGCGATGCTGTCGATCGGCGCGGGTGCCGAGAAAGAAGCGCTCGCACTGATCGATCGCCTCGGCACGCGCAACGTCGTCGTGCGCAGCAAGACGTTCAAGCCGACCGAGCTCGAAGAGATTCGCAAGAAGTCGCTCGGCTTGTCCCAGCGCGATGTCGAAGCGATCGAGGAAGCCGTGCCGGGCGTGCTGTTCGCAGCACCCCGCATCGAGGTCGAGCCGTACAAGATCCTCGCGGCCGGTGCCAAGACGAAGGCGCAGGTCTACGGCGTCTCGCACCGTCATCGCGAAGTCACCTCGTTCGCACTCGCGGAAGGCCGCTTCCTCGACGTCAACGACGAGAAGCACCACGGACAAGTCTGCGTGATCGGCGCGGGCGTGCGCCGCGATCTGTTTGGCGCCGACGTCGCGATCGGCCGCGACGTGAAGATCAACGACCTGTGGTGCGAGGTTGTCGGTGTGCTCGCGCCCGAGCCCGGCGCGGTCACCGCGGTGCAAGGCGTACCGGTCTCGTCGACGGAGCGCGAGATTTACATGCCGTTCACGACGGCGCTGCGCAAGCTCGACCGCGATCCGATGAAGTCGCCGCTCGGCGAGATCGTCGTGCGCCTCGATCCCAAGGCCCCCGCCGCCGAGACCGGCGCGGTCGTCGGCACGCTGCTCGATCGCCTGCACGGCGGCGCGCGCGACTACGACATCATCGTGCCCGAGGCGCTGCTCCGCCACAGCCAGCAGACGCAGCAGTTGTTCAACCTCGTCATGGGCCTGATCGCGGGCATCTCGCTGCTCGTCGGCGGCATCGGCATCATGAACATCATGCTCGCGTCCGTGCTCGAGCAGACGCGCGAGATCGGCGTGCGGCGCGCAGTTGGCGCCCGTCGCTCCGACATTCGCTTCCAGTTCCTCGTGACCGCGTTCTCGCTCGCGATGCTCGGCGGCCTTGCCGGCGTGGCGATGGGCCTCGCGATCGCGCGCGGTGTTGCGAGCTACGCGTCGTGGCCGACCGTCGTGACCACGTGGTCGATCGCACTCTCGCTCGGCGTGTCGATCGTCGTCGGCGTCATCTCGGGCTTGTACCCGGCAATGCGCGCGGCGCGCCTCGATCCGATCCAGGCGCTGCACGCGGAGTAGGCTCAGCGGCGCGCACGGCGTGCGGCTTCGAGCTGGCTGCGCGTTAGCACGGTATAGAGCTGCTTGTGACCTCGCGCTTCGAACGTCGCCGCGATCGACCGAGCCTCTTCCTCCG
>DASUFX010000417.1:0-4709 GCA_036274355.1 Kofleriaceae bacterium
CATGCGCGCGATCAGCGTCGCGAGCCCGGTCGGCACTCCTGGCACGTCGAATACGCCACCCTCGCCGGGGAACATGCAGGTTGCGGCGCGGAACGCGATCACTCCGAGGGAGTACACGTCTGCGCGGCCGTCGTAGTGGGCGAACGTTGTCAGCTCGGGCGCCGCGAAGACGCCGAGGCCGCCCGTGCGCATGCCCCAGTCCGTGATCACGAGCGGGAACGAGCGCTTCCCCGTCGCGAGCACGATCGAGCGCAGCGACAGTCCGCGATGGACAACGCCATACGCGTGCGCGAACGCGAGGACCTCCGCGAGGTCGCGGATCAACATCGCGAGCTCGTTCGGCGGCATCTCCCGCCGCGCGATCAGATCGCCGAGCCCGATGCCACTCGGCACCTCGGTCGCGACCCACGCGCGTCGATCGGGCAGCATGCCGCGATCGACGATCCGCGCGACGCCCGGGTGCACGAGCGAATCGACGAGCTGCTGCGCGTGCAGCATCTGGAGCCAGGCTTCGCGCCAGTGATCGGGCGGCGCGAGCTCGAGCAGCGCGCGATGGCCGTTGTCGACGTGCACCGCGCGATAGACGTTACCGGCGAGGTGGCTGAGCACGCGGTACGGGCCGATCTGCTCACCGCCTACAAGCTGCGCTCCACTGCCGTTTGCCATGCGTCGGCGTGGTTGTACTGCGAACGGTTTCGACTGCAAGAGATCGCCCTGTCAGCTTCTTTGCTTCGACCCACCGATTGCGAGCTGTTCCGATCGGGTTTGTTGGCCGCAGCCAGGCGAACGCAGCTTCAGTTGAAGATGCCTCGCGGAAAATAGTGATGACGCCCGCTGCCGAGAGAGGCTGGTTGATTCGCGGCAGCGGAACGTCATCGATGATCGCGCCGCCGCAGTGCAGCAGCCGTGCCTCGCGCAAGCGCGCGAATCAGCGCGCGCGAGCAACATGGTCAACCGTCCCTGGCGTCGACTGACCCGGAACGACTGACCTCATATCGGATTCAGTTCCACTACTTGTTCTGCGGGAAGCCGAGATCGACGCCGCGGTGGCTCGGATCCGGCCAGCGCGAGGTCACCGCTTTGGTGCGGGTGTAGAAGTGGACGCCGTCGCGACCATAGATGTGGTGGTCGCCGAACAGCGACGCCTTCCAGCCGCCGAACGAGTAGTACGCCATCGGCACCGGAATCGGCACGTTGATGCCGACCATGCCGACCTCGACCTCGTGCTGGAACTTGCGCGCGGCGCCGCCGTCGTTCGTGAAGATCGCGACGCCGTTCGCGTACGGATTTCCGTTCACGAGCTTGATCGCCTCGGCGTACGTCGCGACGCGCGTCGTCGACAGCACGGGGCCGAAGATCTCGTCCTTGTAGATCGACATGTCGGGCTTCACGTTGTCGAACAAGCATGGGCCGAGGAAGAACCCGGCCTCGCGGCCCGCGACCTTGAGCGCGCGCCCGTCGGAGACGAGCGTCGCGCCTTCCTTGACGCCGGCATCGACGTAACCCGCGACCTTGTCGCGATGCGCCTTGTTGATCAGCGGGCCCATCTCCGAGCCCTTCTCGAGGCCGTCACCGACCTTGAGCTTCGCGATGCGCTCCTTCATGAGCGGCACGAGCTTGTCGGCGGCGTTGCCGACCGCGACGACCACCGAGATCGCCATGCAGCGCTCGCCTGCCGAGCCGTAGCCAGCGGAGACTGCGGCGTCTGCGGCGAGCTCCATGTCGGCGTCGGGCAGCACGATCATGTGGTTCTTCGCGCCGCCGAGCGCCTGTACGCGCTTGCCGTGGCGCGTTCCGGTCTCGTAGATGTACTGCGCGATCGGCGTCGAGCCGACAAACGAGACAGCCGCGATCCGCGGATGCTCGAGGATGCGATCGACGGCGACCTTGTCACCGTGCACGACGTTGAACACGCCAGCCGGCAGGCCCGCATCGGCGAGCAGCTGCGCGCAGAACATCGCGGCCGATGGATCGCGCTCGCTCGGCTTGAGCACGAACGTGTTTCCGCACGCGATCGCGATCGGGTACATCCACATCGGCACCATCGCCGGGAAGTTGAACGGCGTGATGCCGGCGACAACGCCGAGCGGCTGACGGATCGAGTACGTGTCGACTTCGGTCGAGACGTTCTCCGAGTACTCGCCCTTCGCGAGGTCAGCGATGCCGCACGCGAACTCGATCACTTCGAGGCCGCGGTTCACTTCGCCGAGTGCGTCGCCGGTGACTTTGCCGTGCTCGAGCGTGAGTAGCTTCGCGAGCTCGTGCTGGTGCTTGTCGACGAGCTGGCGGAACGCGAACAGGATCTTCGTGCGCTTCGCGATCGAAATCGAGCGCCATGTCTGCGACGCGCGCCAGGCGGAGTCGACTGCTTCGTCGACGACGGAAGGCGACGCGAACGCGACTTTCGCCTGTACCTCGCCGGTCGCCGGGTTGAAGACATCGCCGCTGCGTTCCGCAGCGCGCTCGTACAGCTTGCCGTCGATCCAGTGCGTGATCGTCTTCATGAGGACGGATCGCGTACCACGGGGAGTACCGTCGGTGAATCTATTTCGCGTCTTGGCCGAAAAGTGAACCGCGCGTCACAAATTCCGTCGAGAAGAAGTAGGTTGAACGCTGCTCGCGGCCTGTGATACCCAAACCGCTTTCCCAAATTGCACCCTGGAGGCGACGTGACTGACCTGTCCATCACCGTCAATGGCATGAAGTTCGAGAACCCGTTCTTGCTCGGCTCTGGACCGCCGGGAACGAACGGCAAAGTGATCGCACGCAGCTATGACCTCGGATGGGGCGGCATGGTCTGCAAGACGTTCTCGCTCGATGCGAGCAAGGTCATCAACACGGCGCCGCGCTACGCGAAGGTGAAGGCGAAGAATCACGACGAAGTGATCGGCTTTCAGAACATCGAGCTGATCAGCGACCGTCCGTACGAGGACTGGCTCGTCGATCTCAAGCAGCTCAAGAAGCAGTACCCGACCAAGATCCTGATCGCGTCGATCATGGAGGAGTACCGCAAGGAAGCATGGCAGCAGATCGTGCGCGAGGTCCAAGAGACCGGCGTCGACGGTTTCGAGATGAACCTGTCATGCCCGCACGGCTTGCCGGAGCGCAAGATGGGCATGGCAATGGGCGAGAACCCCGACATCGTCGAAGAGGTCGTCGGCTGGGTGAAGGAAGTCGCGCGCATTCCGGTGTGGGCGAAGATGACGCCGAACGTCGGCAACCCGACGGTTCCGGCCGCGAGCGCGCTCAAGGGCGGCGCTGACGGCATCGCGATGATCAACACGATCCTCTCGGTGTCGGGCATCGACATGAAGACGCTGCGTCCGACGCCGACCGTCGAGGGTCACTCGGTTCCGGGCGGCTACTCCGGTCAGTGCGTGCGCCCGATCGCGCTGCGCCAGGTGATGGAAGTCGCGCGTGCGAACCCCGGCGTCTCGATCAGCGGCATCGGTGGCATCGAGACCGGCTACGACGCGGCGCAATTCTTCCTGCTCGGCGCGTCGACGGTGCAAGTGTGCACCGGCGCGATGCTCCGCGGTTACGAGATGATCAGCGAGCTCAAGGAAGAGCTCAGCAAGTTCATGACCGACCACAAGTTCGCAAACATTCGCGAGTTCGTCGGCAAGAGCTTGCCGTACTTCACGACGCACCACGACCTCGTCGAGCGTCAGGCTGCGGCTCGCGAGGCGAAGGAAGCTGCGCGCGCGAAGTCGGTCGGCGGCAAGGCACAGGCACGTGATGTCGAGACCTGGAAGGGCGACATCGCGAAGGAAACCTCGACGCTGGTCACGGGCTAAGGAGACAAGACAATGGCGCGCAAAGTTCTCAGTGGCCTCATCCAGGCCTCCAATCCGATCAACGACGAGACGAAGTCGGTCGCCGAGATCCAATCGGCGATGTTCGAGAAGCACTTGCCGATGATTCACGAGGCCGGCAAGCAGGGCGTTCAGATCCTGTGTCTGCAGGAAATCTTCAACGGCCCGTACTTCTGCCCCGGTCAAGACAAGCGCTGGTACGACGCGGCCGAAGCGGTTCCCGGCCCGACGGTCGAGAAGCTTCGTCCGATCGCGGCGCAGTACAAGATGGCGATGGTCGTCCCGCTCTACGAGCGCGAGATGGCCGGCGTCTACTACAACACTGCCGCGGTGATCGATGCCGACGGCACGTACCTCGGCAAGTACCGCAAGAACCACATCCCGCAGACGAGTGGCTTCTGGGAGAAGTACTTCTTCCGCCCGGGCAACCTCGGCTATCCGACGTTTCAGACCCGCTACGCGAAGATCGGCGTGTACATCTGCTACGACCGCCACTTCCCGGAGGGCGCACGCGCGCTCGGTCTCAACGGCGCGGAGATCGTCTACAACCCGTCGGCGACGGTCGCCGGGCTCTCGCAGTATCTGTGGAAGCTCGAGCAGCCCGCGCACGCGGCGGCGAACGGGTACTTCGTCGGCGCGATCAACCGCGTCGGCACCGAGGCGCCGTGGAACATCGGCAAGTTCTACGGGACGAGCTACTTCGTCGATCCGCGCGGCAACTTCCTCGCGACCGCGAGCGAGGACAAGGACGAGCTCGTCGTCGCCGAGATGAACCTCGACATGATCGAGGAGGTGCGGCGCACGTGGCAGTTCTACCGCGACCGCCGGCCGGACACGTACGACGACATGGTGAAGCAGCTGCCGTAGGCCCATGAAGCTGCGGCGGCGCTCCCA
>DASUFX010000418.1:0-2266 GCA_036274355.1 Kofleriaceae bacterium
CGACAGCGCGAGCGTATAACCCGGCGTGTGCGTGCCCGAGTTGATGCAATCGCCCTTCTTGACCTTGGCCGTGCTGGGGTCGAGCAACGAGATGCTCGTCGACACGTAGTCGCTGTTGACGACGGCGAGCCCTGCGCCTGGCGACATGACGCCATTGCCGTCAGCCACGTGTGCATCGACATCCATGGACGCTGGTTGGGACTTGTCGTTGCAGCCAGCGAGACCAACGACCGAGCACAGCGACACTAGCAAGCAGAAATGCAGACGAGTCATATCAGTTCTCCTTCACGGACAAATCGGTGGTCAGCGCCATGCTCAGAAAGAAGGCGCGTCCCGGAAGTGGATAGGCGAGGACATCACTCACCGACGCGTCGGTGAGGTTGTTGGCACTGGCGATGAAACGAACGTGGCCGTGATCGAGTCCGAGCGACGCACCTGCGCCGAGCAGCATGCGACTCGGTAGCTGGACGAGGTTCGCGGGGTCGACGAAGTTGCCGCTCGTGAAATCGACTTCGACGTACGCGCCGAGCTCGGTGCCGCCGACGAGCGCATGGCGCAGCTCGGGGCGCGCGGTGAGATGCACGCGCGGTCGATAGGGCAGCTGGCGATCGGCAGCCGCGGCGCTGTCGCTGCGATCGCGCGCATCGGTCAACGTCGCCTGCGCGTACAGGCGCGCGAATTCGCAACGCAGCTCGGCGCTGGACTCGAAGCCGAGCACGCGCGCATGGCCGATGTTGCGCGCACGCGCAACACCGTACGCGTTCTGCTGGAACTGGATCAGATCGTCGATGAGAACTGCGAACGCCGCTGCATCGGCGGTCAGCGCGAGCGGTCCTTGCGAGCCGGTGTATGCGCCACCGACGTCGGCGGTGAGCCCACGCTCGGGCGTAAGCTCGCGGTTGCCGACGATGAAGCCGTTGTTGCCATACAGCTCGAGGAAGCTCGGAAGTCGCGCATAGCGACCTACGTTCGAGCGCAGCATCAGATCGTCGCGGAGCGGCTTCGTGATCGCGACGCGCACGATCGGCTGCGTGCGGGTCAGCGGCTCGTCGGGCGCGACGAGCATGCCGGTGTCGCCGCGGCCGGCCGAGACGTCGCGCGACATCTCGAGGCGCAACGATGGCGTCACGGTGAAGCCAGATTTGCGCAGCGCCGCCTCGGCGCCCGCAACGGTCAACAGCCGCGTCGACATCGCGCCGCGTTCATCCGCGATCAGATCGTGCGGCACGAACGATTCGCGGCGGATGTCGAGGAGTGCAGCCGGTTGTAGCCACGATGACACCGCGCGACTCGCGCGCACCGTTCCGCCGAGTGCGAGCGTGCGGTCGCGCGCATCGGTCGGCGCCACTGCGATCTCCGACAGCGGATCGCGGAATCGCTGCTCGAGGCCGTAGCCGTAGAGCTGCGCGCGCAGCAGGCTGTGGGTGCCGAGCTCGTCGTGCGACGTATACGCGATGCTGCCGATCGCGCGCCGCGTCTGCAGCGATGATTGCATCGTCGCGTAGCGCGGATACCCGGGAAGTCCTTGGTCGCGATCGAAGCCGAGCACGAGCAGCGACAGCTCGCGCGGACCGGGCAGGGCGGCAAAGCCGCGGATGACCGCGTCGTGCTCGTGGAGCCGGTTGTTGTGACGAGCGATCGTCTCGTCGTCATCGGGGTTGAATGCGGTGCCCTTGTCGTCGACGAAGTCGAAGTTGCCCGCGGTCTTCAGTGAATGGAGCCCGACGTAGATGCCGTAGTCCTCGCGGGCGAACGTCACGCTGCCACCGCCGAGCCACGTGCCGAACGAGCCGCTGCCGAATTCGAGCGTCGCGCCGTCGGTCTGCGGTCGCTTCGTCTCGACGGCGAGCACGCCGCCGATCGCGGAGCCGCCGTATGCGATCGGCGTGACGCCGCGGTAGATCTCGACGCGTGCAAGGTCGCCGACCGGCAACGTCGAGACGTCGACGCCGCCGCCTGCAGCGAGGTTCAGGTTGACGCCGTCGAGATAGACGCTGACCTGATCCCACGTCGATCCGCGCAACGACAGCAGCGCCGGCGCGCCGATGCCACCCAGACGCGACACCGAGACGCCGGGCAGATCGTCCAGCAGGTCGGGCATCGTCTCGGCGCTGCGCGGCGTGCGATCGACGGTGATCACCGATGCCGACGCCGAACTGTCCTCGGATGGACGCGGCGGCGCGCTATCAATGATGACGATCGTCTCTTCCGGTGAGTCGGCACGAGCCGGCGCCACAGCAAGCAGCGACGTCGAGCTCATCACGAG
>DASUFX010000419.1:0-5485 GCA_036274355.1 Kofleriaceae bacterium
AGCGCGTGGACCATCGGGTGATAACGCTCGATCAACAGCTCGAGTGCCTGTCGCTCACCCTGCTGCGCGCGTCGCAGCGTGAGGTCGTCGAGCTCGGCGGCCGAGCTGGAGCGAACTGCGGTCTGTGCGCGTCCCATCATCTAGTTGCACACGCGAGCGTTCGATCGGTTCCACGAAATCGACCGCGCTGCCACCAGCACAGTAACCCAGCGAGTCTGCTGCCGATCGGGCGCAGGTCAGCGCGCGGCGAGCTTGCCTACAGCGACGCCAGCTGGGCGCAACGTGTCCTCGCCGATGAGATAGCCCTCGCGCACGACGTCGATGACGCGACCGTCTTGCGCGGAATCGGTGACGGGAACCATCGCGATCGCATCATGCCGCTGCGGATCGAACTTCTCGCCGAGCGCTGGCACGTGTGTCACCCCGAACTGGCCGAGGCGCGTGAGCATGCTGCGCCGCACGAGATCGAGCCCCGCGACGACGTCCGCCGATTCCACGTGCGTCCTCGCGGCTGCGATCGCGCGATCGAGATCGTCGATGACGGGCAAGAACGTCTCGAGTAGCTTGCGCGTGCGCTGCTCGAGCTCCTTCGCCGACGCAATTGCCAGCCGATTTCCAGCAGCTTCGATCTCGGCGTGCGCTTGCTCGGCACGTGCGTTCGCGCGCGCGAGCTCGGCGTCCTTCTTCGCGATCAGCGCGTTCAGCTCCTCGATGTCGGCTTCGAGGCCAGCTGTGTAGCTGTCATCCTTGGCGCCACCACTCGACGTCGACTCGCCGAGTAGCTCCTCTAGCTCCTTGGCTGCTGCAACGGCATCGAAGTCACTCGAATCAGGATCGGGCACCATGCACGCAGCGTAGCCGACGATTGGCGGTGCGCCTGTTGAGAAAGCCGCACGAACGCACTATATCGGGGCCATGAATCGACCGCTTTTCGCTCGGGCGCTCGTCGCGCTCTGCTTCGTGGGTACAGCGTGTGGCAAATCGGGCGCCGGCGACGTGCGCAGCAAGTGGCTTGCAGCGAAGCTCGTGCCGACGGCCGCCGAGACGAAGGGCGTGAAGCTTCACGTCGACATTCCGGAGGGCCTCCCGGAAAACAAGGAATCTATCGTCGGTCCCGACTGGATGGTGAAGCCGGTCGGAGAGGCGGGACCGCGAATCGGCATCTCGCTCCGCGAAAAGACGTTCAAGACTCCCGAGGACCTCGCGCGCGAAGTCGAGCCCGATGCCAAGCGTGCCGATCTCGTCGAGGTCAGCAAACTAGACCAGGGCGGCGGCCGGCTGCAGTACGTGTCGGCCGTGAAGAACAACCGCCACCTCGACGTCACGGTGTGGATTCCGACCGATGAAACACATGGGCTCGAGGCGTCGTGTCACTGGTATTCGGGACCAGACGACAAGAAGTCGACCGACAAGCCGGACGCAGAGCTGATCGCCTGGCTCACGAAGATCTGCGACAGCATCAAGCTCGGTAGCTGAGTCGCTAACGCTTCTTCGCGCGCGTGCGCCGAGGCGTTGCGCGCTTGCGCGCATGGGTCGGCTTCGCGGCCGGCAGCGATGCAGCGACCGTGCTGAACGCGTCGCGGATCGCGGCACGCACGTCCTTGGTACGCGCCTGTCGCAATGCGATCAACACGGCGGCGTAGCCGTTGAAGTGAGGAATCGTGAAGAAGCCCGGCGGTGCGATCGCGAGCAACGCGTCCTTGGCGTCGAGGCTCTCGACGCGCACCGCGAGGATCTCACCTTGCGGTGGTGTCTCGTCGCCGTAGCGCTTGATGTCGGCCTTGCTGAATGGTCGCTGCCACGCGAAGCCCTTGTCCTCCACCAACCATGTGCGATTGCCCCACTTCGCACCGACGGTGACACCAGGCAGGCTCGTCGCAAACGCGTCGACATCGTCCAAAGTCATTGCCATGGTTCGGCGCGAGCTTAGCGTACGTCGCGGACTTCGTGACGGAGTTGCAGCTCACCTGTCACTTGCGAATCCGCGCGAACGCGGTCGCGATGTCGGGAATCTGTATGCCATCACGCAGCTTGCGAAGCTCGACGTAGACGACGCCCACGGCGACCGCAAGGAACATCGACGAGAATGCCCCACCGACCGCACGCCACACGAATGCAGCCTCGGGTCCGAGCTCGAACTGTGCGACGAGCTCGATGGCAACGCCGAGTGCGCCCGCAAACGTCATGATCAGAAACAGGTCACCCTTGCGCCCACGCGTGAGCTCGCTGCTTCGCTTCATCGCGGCGTCGATACCGAGCCCCTCGACGACGGTAACCGGCACGATCACGAAGAACATGAGCCCGACGATGATCCCGGGAATGACGAACAGGAGCGTCGCGGCACCGATCGCGAGTGTCGAGATCACCGTCACGCCGACCACGGGGCCGATCTGAGCGAACCCTTTTGCGATGCATGCACGTGTCGATGGACGCGAGCCGTGGAGCTCCATGATAACGCCGTACGCTACGACAGCCGTCATCAGCGCATGCGTGATCAGCTGCAGCACGAGCGCGACGACAACGTCTTCGATTTGCCCGCTGAGCCTGAGGAGAATAACCGGTAGGTCGAGAACGCAGGCGAGGACCAGGAATGGCACGAAGTTGCGCTTGGTGACTCGCAGCGCCGTTCCAAGCACCTTCAGGACGCTGAACGGATAGCCGGGCTTGGGTGCCGGTGCTGGCGCGCTCGCCTCGGCCGGCTCTTGTGGCGACACGTTCGCTTCCACTTGCGGCGGCGTGTTCGCCTCTGCTTGCGGCGGTGCATCGGCGGCAGTCGTGGTCTCTGTAGGCGCATCTGTCTGCTCGCTCATCACGTCGATGATACGCCAGCGAGCGCAACCAAATGTTGCGGGTGTTCGCGTCGATTCATTTCGCATCGATGTAGGACACACGGATGCGAGCGCACGCGCACGATCGAGAGATCCGCGTCACAACGACGAGCGATCAAACGAAGTCCACACCGATGCTGGGCTCGCTGTTCAGGCTGGCTAGTCGACTGGTCGGGTAGCCGCGCATGCAGCGAAGTTACGCCGCCGACCGAGACCAAGTGTCACGTATCTTACTCACTACTGACTTTCGTTCTATAACGACTACTCCAATCATTTCGGCGTATCGGCAGGTTTTGTCCACATGATCTTCGCAGATGGTCAGTTCATTGCAACGCACTGCGTTAGCCATGAAACTCAAACCACTGTTCGCAGTCGTGGGTGTCTTTGCCGGCTGTGCCGACCACCCCTACGATCCAGACGCGCCGGCGTTCGATCGCAACGCACCACGCGTGCACATCGTATCGCCCGCGCGCGGCACGATCGCTGGCGACGTCACGCACGTGCTCGTTGGCGGTACCGCGAGCGACGATCTCGGCATCAAGGCCGTCTCCGTGAACGGCGCGCAGGCAGCTGTCGCCGACGACGGCACGTGGGTTGTCGATGTCGGCGTTGCGCCGGGCACGACGCTCTTGCACGCCGTCGCGGTCGACGAGCAAGGCAATCAGGGCGAGGAGACGCGCGCGGTCGTTGCCGGGCCGATGCTCTCGGTCGCTCGTCACATCGACAGCGGTATCCGCGCTGCAGTGTCAGCACCCGCGTTGAATGCACTCGGCCGCGGCACCGCAACGTTCATCGAGAACGGCGGCCTCATGACCGCTGTCCTCGGCATGAATCCCGTCGTCGATGTCGGCGGTGGTCCCGACTGCCTCTATGCGCAGGCGTCGATCACGGCACTGACGATGCACGACGCCGACGTGCTGATGGGCCCGACGAACGGCGCTGTCCTCGTGTCGGCTGTGCTCAACGACGTTCGCGTCGGTGTTCACCTGCAGTGGGCGGTCTCGTGTGTCGACGGCGCTCGCGATGTCATGCTCACGGCCGATCGCGTGACCGTGAATGGCCGGCTCGCCGTCGGTGTCATCAACCACTCGCTCGACGTGCAGTTCCCGAATCCGCAGGTGCAAGTCACCGGGTTCAATCTGGTGTCCGAAGATGTGCCCGACGGCATCGTGCAGATGCTCGGTCTCGACGCTGCGATCGGTCCGATTCTCGGCTCGATGACGGGGCGACTCGTCACGCCGATGGTGGAGCGCTCGCTCTCCGCGCTCGACGACGCGAAGACGCTCGATGTGGCCGGCACCAAGATCGACGTCGACGTCCAGCCGACGCAGGTCAACTTCACCGACCTCGGCGGCACGATCATTCTCGACAGCTCGTTCCGCGCGCAGGGAGACAGCGGTGGGTTCGTGCTCGTGCCGAATAACCCGCCGGCGCTCGGTATGACGCACGGCTTCGAGATCGCTGTCGCCGACGATGCAGCGAATCAGCTGCTCACGAGCATGTGGTCGGCCAAGGCATTCGACGGCACGCTCGATCTCGCGACGAGCCCGTACGAGGACATCAGCAAGCTCTACGACATCGTGCAGCTGCAGATGAAGCTGCCCCCGTACGTCGACGCGAGCCACCGTCCACTCGAGCTGACGATCGGCGACTGGATCGCCACGTTCAGCGGAGACGGCGTCGTGCCGACGACGGTTGCGATTCACGCGAAGTCAGCGCTCTACGTTGTCGAAGGCGACGACGGCAAGCTGCGCATCGACCTCAGCACGCCGCTCGTCACGATCGACGTCGAGGGCGACGGTCAGTTCATCACGAAGGGCCAGTACGACGCGATCAAATCATTCGCGGTCGAGCACATCAAGACGATCGGCTCGGCTGCAGTCGCCACGATCCCGCTGCCCGTGATCGGCGACGTAACCCCCACCAACCTGTGGGTCGACCCCGAGTCCGACTATCTGCTGATCGTCGGCGAGATTCAGTAGGAGGCTGCCATGCGTTACTTCCTGGCAATCGCACTGTTCGCAACTGGCTGCATGGAACTACCGCTCGGCGGACCGCGTTACGACTCGGTTCGCGAGCGGATGTCCGAAGCGCCGACCTCGCTCTTCATCCACGACGAGATGAGCGCCGGCTCGATCACCGCGCAGCGACGTGGCTCCGACGGCTGGATCGCCGGCACCACCGACGTGACGGTCGATCACGGCTACGTGCGCGCCGCACTCGACGGCAACGGCCAGCTCGAGATCGATCAACTCGAGATCGCGCTGGCGCCGATCTCGCTCGACGGCGTGTTCGCCAAGCCCGCGGAGCTGCAGAACGTGATCTTGCGGCTCACTCACTCCACCCGTGCGGACGCGACGTGGACGTCTTCGGACAACGCGTCCGCGACGCTGCCAATGACGTTCGATTTCGACTGGTGGATCGCGATCGACGGCGAGGCACCGATTCCGCTGGCGACGCAGCAGCTGCCGTCGATCAACGTCGGCGTCGATCTCGGCGGTAATGGCGACGTCGTCGAGGCGTCGGTCGATATTTCGGCATCCGGCGTGCTGTGGAACTGGGCCGACTTGGTCCAGATCACCTCGCTCGATCTCACGCTCGGCGCGAAGACGGCCGACTAACCGCCGCTCGCGCACCAGCGCGCAGTTCGAGCACCG
>DASUFX010000420.1:0-5005 GCA_036274355.1 Kofleriaceae bacterium
CTGCGGAGAACAGGTTGCGACACGCTGTATACATCACAGTCGTTCTGGCCATCCCTAACCGATTAACTTTACTGATTTCATGACGTAACATGACCGAGGCGCGCTCATTCTGGTAGACGTTCTGTTTACCGTTGTGATAGATCGGAACACAGAGTGGGTCCTTCGGCTGCCATCCGTTTCGCGTGTGCCGCGCTGCTGCTCGTCGGCTGCGCCGATTACCTCGATCTCGATCCGCCGCTACTCGCTCCTGACGCAGCCGTCGACACCCGCAACGACGCCAGCACGGTGACGCCACCTGATGCCGCGGGGTGCCCCGCTGCACCGGCGGGCTGCACGCTGTTCCAGTGCTCGGCGACGTCGAGCTGTTACTACGCATGCAGCGGCACCGGCAGCTGGAGCACGGCCCAGAGCTACTGCACGCAGGTCGGCGACCTCGTCACGATCCAATCGCAAGTCGAACAAGATTGCGTCGTGGCGGCAGCGAAGCCGACGAGCGGAAGCCCGGTCTGGATCGGTGCGCATCAAACGCCGGATGCTTCGGAGCCCGCGCAAGGCTGGACGTGGGCCGCGGGGACCAGTTTCTACACGCACTGGGGCAGCTACCAGCCCGACGATTTCTACGGGACCGAAGACTGTGCAGAGCTGAGCGGTGGCGGAATGTGGAACGATGCTGCGTGCAGTTACGACCGGCGGTTTGTGTGCGAGGTGCCTTAACTTTCGATCACAGATAACTACGCAGATCTGCGTGCCCACCGACTAGCCTGCCTACATCGAACCGCTGTTATTCTGGCCGCCGTGCGTGGAAAGGATCTCAGTGGCGAGGTCCTCGAAGACCGCTACCGCGTCCTCGAGCGGATTGCGGAAGGGGCCATGGGAGCGGTGTATCGCGGCACGCGCCTGAATATCGATCGCGCCGTCGCGATCAAGGTAATGCACGCTTCGCTCCCGTCGGCGATGGAAGGCCGCAAACGGTTCGAGCGCGAAGCGAAGCTGATGGCACGGCTCGAACACCCGCACTGCGTCTCGCTCATCGACTACGGCCTGCACGGAGCGAAGCCCTACGTCGTCATGGAGCTCGTTCGCGGCCGCAGCTTGCACGACGCGCTCGTCGAGCAGGGCAAATTCGAGATCACGCGCGCGATCGATGTCATGCGCCAGGTCCTATCCGGGCTCGCCCACGCACACGAGCAAGGCATCATCCATCGCGACATCAAGCCGGCGAACATCATGGTCACGCCGAAGGCGCCGCTCGGCTTGCACGTCCGCATTCTCGACTTCGGGCTCGCGCGCATGCTGGAGGCAAGTACGAGCGTGAGCAACGGCGTCGCGGTCGGTACGCCGAGCTACATGGCACCCGAGCAATGCCGCGGCGAAGAGCTCGACGCGCGCGTCGATATCTACGCGTGCGGCGTCGTGTTGTTCGAGATGCTGACCGGCAAGAAGCCGTTCATCGCGGGCGATCCGATCGCGATCGTGAAGAAGCAGATCGACCAGCCGCCGCCGCATCTGCGCGACATCCCACCTGGTGGCGATTACGGCGCACTCGAGGACATCGTTGCGCGCGCTCTCTCGAAGTCTGCCGCCGATCGCTTCCCATCCGCGGTCGCGATGGCCGAGGCGCTCGAAGCCGCCGTTAGCGGCCGGCCCGCCACCGCGGAGCCGACGATGGTGCTGCCCGTCACCGGCGATCCGTCGAGCTCGGCTTCGAAAGAGAAAACGGTGACGCTCGCGCCGCCATCGGCCTCCATGGACGTGCCGATCACGGTCGGCTCGTCGGTGATCCAGAAGCCGCCGAAGCCCGGTAGCTCCGTGCGCCGCCAGCTGCCGGTCTCGCGCACGCGCTGGTTCGTGCTTGCCGCCCTCCTCGCACTCGGCGCGGGCGTCGCGTTCGTCGTCGTCAACTACGACGACTGGCTTGGTGCCAAGAAGCCGACGGAAGCCGATGCTGCGTTCACGCGCGTCGTCGACGTGCCGAAGCCACCCGACGCGGCGCCGCCGAGCGATCCGGCGACCGACCTCGCGAAGCAAGCAAGCGACCTCGTCGCTGCCGGCAAACAGCAAGCGGCGATCGACTCGCTGGTGAAAGCGCGCAAGGTCTACCCCGATAGTGCGATCCTCGCGCTCACGCTCGGCAAGCTCTACATGGGCAAGCTGTGGTGGGCCGATGGCATCGCGAACCTGCGCGATGCGATCAAGCTCGACCCGAACGTGAAGGAAGACGACGAGGTCATCAAGCTGACGGTCCGCGGCTTCCTGATGACACCGAGCTACGACTATCGGCTCGCGAATCTCTTGATCGAGATCGGCCCGCCCGCAAAGCCAGCGCTCGCAGAAGCCGCGAAGTCGCATCCGAACCCGCCGACTCGCGCGCGCGCAGAATCACTGCTGCGCCGCATGCACTGAGTCGCGCGCGCTACAGCGCCAGCTGATCTGCGTAACGCTGGACGCGGAGCAACGCGCGAGCGAGATCCGGGCGCGGGCCGATGTTCTGCGTCGTGTCGCCGGCTTGCGGCGTGCCGGTGTGGCTGAGGATGTCGCGCACCTCCGTCGGCGACAGCACGCGACCTTGTTGCTTCGCGTAGCTCTCGATGAGGACGGCCGCGCCCGCGACGATCGGCGACGCGCTCGACGTGCCGGAAAACTCGTTCGTGTAGTGACGATCGCGATAGCTGCGCTCGGTCCCGGCGCAGTTCTGGAGGTCGCCGTAATCGAGCGTCGCGACCATGCGTCCCCAGCCCTGCACGTCGACGCGCGTGCCGTAGTTCGAGAAATCGAGGCGCTCGCGATCGTCGAAGCCGTCGCGCGGCGGGCCACCGGCACCGACCATGATGGCGCCCGAGTCGCGGCCGCTCCGCGAGAGCTTGCCCTTGTAGATCTTGTGGTCGAGGTTCTCGCCGCCGTTGCCCGCGGCCTCGATCACGAGCACGCCACGTGACGTCGCCGCTTCGATCGCGTCGAAGTTGTCGTCCCAGTACTCCATCGGCAGATAGCGGCCGCGTGGGCCGGCGCCCTGGAGCTCGATCAACAGCACGTCGCCTGCGCGCAACTGCTCGGCGGCTGCATCGAGCGCTTCGGCCGTAGGGATGCCGCCGATCGACGACGTGAACACGCGCTCGACATCGGGCGCGATGCCGACGACGCCCTTGCCGTTGTCTCTACCGACGACCTCGCCGAGCACCGCAGTGCCGTGCGCGCGCCAGTGGATATCGTTGATCGGCTCACCCGCGACATGGCTGATGCGATCGCCCGGCAGGTCTTCATGCTTGCTGTTCCAACCGCCCTCGATATCGGCGAACCAGATGCCCTGCCCGCGCACGCCGCGTCGCCACGCTGCCGGCGCATCGATACCATGTGGCGCCGGACCGAGGTAGCCCTGATACGACTCGAACGACGGCGTGTGGATCGGACAGCTCTCGTCATCGGCCTGCACCACGGGTCGTCGCGGCAGTGTCACCGTCGGCGGTACGAATGCTGTCTCGACGGCCGGATCGTTCGCGAGCTGCGCGAGGATCTGCTTCGTGTAGCGAGTGTCGACCTCGATGCGGACCCAGCGATCGCGTGGATCGTCATAGGCGGCAACACTCTGGTGCGCGTGGCGGAACAGCGGCCGCACCGTGTACGCGTGCGCCATCGTCTGGTAGCGAACCATGCCCGGCCGATACTTGATGTGGATCGGTGCGAGCCGGATCGCCTGCGATGTGCGCGCGGGTTCGCGACACATGCGCCAGAACAAGATGATCGCGAGCAACAGGAGCGCGATCGAGAGGTACCGCAGGACGGTGGGAACGTCGGCGATCCGGCGCATTCCCGAATCCTACGTTGCCCGAGGGGATTTGCCAGCGCTATTGGCAGTACTGGACGTATGCGGCGATGCGCGCGCGCAGGCGCGCCTCGAGCACAGGGCACGCGTAACCGAGCGTATCGGCGATGAGGCCGGCCTCGAGCCGATAGGCCGCGCACTTCTCCTTCGTCCAGTAATGCGGGGGCTCGGATAGGTTCGTGATGCGATCAGCGAGCTTGACGATCGCGATCTCGCGCGGCTGCTCTTTGATGCGGCGCAGGCTGTCGGCCATCTGCTCCGGCTTCGTCTCGAGCTTCTGGTTCTTCGTCAGCGCGGAGACACCGGCCGCAACTGCATCGCCGTAGCGCGCGCGAATCTCGTCCAGCGTGACCTTCGTGTCCTCGACGGTGTCGTGGAGGAGCGCGCAGGTGACGGCGAGATCGGCGTCGATGCCGTTCATCGCCGGCAGCGCGGCGATCACTTCCGCCGCGACCGATACAACGTGCACGAGATAGGGCAGCTCGTGGCCAGGTTCCTTCTGCGCGTTGTGCGCGGCGGCGGCGAACCGCATCGCATCGACGTAGCGCTCAGGCGAGTACATGGTCGCAGCGTAGCATCAGTGCAGCGCTGCGATACCGGCACGTGCAGCTGCGACCACCGACGCATCCGCATCGCCAAGTGCGGATTCGAACCACGCGCGCGCCGCTGCGTTATCTCCGCGTTCTGCGATGAGCCGCGCGAGCATCACCGCAGCACGGCCGCGGCGAATCGACGTCGGTGCGCGATCGATAAACGCGACAAGCGCGCGTTCTGCCTCGGTCTTGCGGCCAGCTTTCGTCAATGCTGCAGCTGCGAAGTAGCGTGCGTCGGCGGCGAGCGGATCATCGCCACCGGCATCGGCCGCAGCAAGCAGCTCGCGAGCGGCTTCCGCGGACTTGCCGCTCTTGAGCAGCGCCATGCCCGCCTGGAAGCGACGCTCGACCTCGTTCGGGCCCGTCGCAGGTGCAACATTCTGCTTCGCCGGTGCAACATTATGCTGCGGTGAAACTTGTTGTACGGGAGCGGCGGCACCGCCACGTTCCGGTGCAGCTGTCGCAGTCGTCGCAGGTTGCGGTTCCTCGGTACGGGCCTCCTGCAACGGTGTTTCCTGCACCACGACATGCTGTCGTGTCGCGACCGGCTTCCGTTCGTCGACAATCGCGACGGCAGGTGCGGGCGCGACGA